>NZ_JAFREF010000012.1:0-88106 GCF_017377665.1 Faecalibacterium sp. Marseille-P9590 | reverse complement strand
AGACTCAGAAGTCATTCTTTTGTCTCAGCGCTTGGCGCTCAAGTATAATACCATACGCCGGGCCGGATGTCAACACTTTTTTGCAAGTTTTTTCAGGTTTTTTCGCGCTGACTCAAATCGGCTTCATCCTCTTGGAT
The DNA here is from genome assembly GCF_017377665.1 of Faecalibacterium sp. Marseille-P9590. Taxonomy (NCBI): domain Bacteria; kingdom Bacillati; phylum Bacillota; class Clostridia; order Eubacteriales; family Oscillospiraceae; genus Faecalibacterium; species Faecalibacterium sp. Marseille-P9590. Next base: position 87,969 of record NZ_JAFREF010000012.1, on the reverse strand, counting down.
TCTTCAGGCAAAGTCTTTTGTTTTTTATAATGTATTATATAAGGGGGTACAGTATAGACAATGGCCTTTATTACCCCGCGGAAAGCACTACTTCCTTTGCGCAGATTGTCAAGAGGTTTCGTCTCAAATTTTGTTCCGGAAATTTTCCTCTATTTTTGGCGAAAGCTACAAAACACAAAATGTAGTGGTTCTTCCATTGACATATCACTAAATAGTGATATGATAGTATCAACGACCAATGAGAGTTGCGGGTGCCTCTTGTATCAGGAGACACCCGTTCACACTGTATACGCGAAACAGGAGGAGCGCTATGAAGATCATCAAACGCAACGGTGCGGAAGTGCCTTTCGATATTACCAAGATCATCACCGCTGTTACCAAGGCCAGCGATTCGGTAGGCGGCAAGGCCCGTCTCTCCCGGGAGCAGATCACTGACATCGCCGCAGCTGTGACCGACCAGTGTCAGGCACTCAACCGCGCTGTCAGCGTGGAAGAGGTACAGGATATGGTGGAAAACCAGCTCATGGACATCAAGGCCCATGACATCGCCCGCCACTATATCACCTACCGCTATATCCAGAGCCTCAAGCGCCAGACCAACACCACCGACGAGCGCATCCTGAGCCTCATCGAGTGCCAGAACGAAGAAGTCAAGCAGGAGAACGCCAACAAGAACCCCACCGTCAACAGCGTCCAGCGCGACTATATGGCCGGTGAGATCTCCAAAGACCTGACTGCCCGCCTGCTGCTGGACCCGGAGATCGTTAAGGCGCATCAGGAAGGTCTCATCCACTTCCACGACTCCGACTATTTTGCCCAGCACATGCACAACTGTGACCTCGTCAATCTGGACGATATGCTCCAGAACGGCACCGTCATCTCCGGCACCTATATTGAGAAGCCCCACAGCTTCTCCACCGCCTGCAACATCGCCACCCAGATCATTGCACAGGTGGCTTCCAACCAGTATGGCGGCCAGAGCATCAGCCTGACCCATCTTGCCCCCTTCGTGGACGTCTCCCGCAAGAAGATCGCCGCCGAGGTCGAGGCCGAGATGGAGGGTCTGGATGTCTCCACCGAGCGCAAGCGTGAGATTGTGGAACGCCGTCTGCGCAACGAGATCAACCGCGGCGTCCAGACCATCCAGTATCAGGTCGTCACCCTCATGACCACCAATGGTCAGGCCCCCTTCATCACCGTGTTCATGTATCTGGGCGAAGCCCGCAACGCGCAGGAGAAAGCTGACCTCGCCATCATCATCGAGGAGACTATCCGTCAGCGCTATCAGGGCGTGAAGAACGAGGCCGGTGTCTGGATCACCCCCGCCTTTCCCAAACTCATCTATGTGCTGGAAGAGGACAACATCCACCCCGGTGACCCCTACTACTACCTGACCGAGCTGGCTGCCAAGTGTACCGCCAAGCGGATGGTCCCCGACTATATCTCCGAGAAGAAGATGCTCGAGCTGAAGGTAGACAAAAACGGCGAGGGCCACTGCTACACCTGCATGGGCTGCCGCAGCTTCCTGACCCCCTATATTGACCCTGAGACCGGCAAGCCCAAGTATTATGGCCGCTTCAATCAGGGCGTCGTGACCATCAATCTGGTGGACGTGGCCCTCAGCTCCGGCGGCAACTTTGATAAGTTCTGGAAGATCTTTGACGAGCGTCTGGCCCTCTGCCACCGCGCTCTGCAGGCCCGCCACAAGCGCCTGCTGGGTACCCCCAGCGACGCCGCCCCCATCCTGTGGCAGTACGGCGCACTGGCCCGCCTCAAGAAGGGCGAGAAGATCGACAAGCTGCTCTTCGGCGGCTACTCCACCATCAGCCTCGGCTACGCCGGCCTGTATGAGTGCGTAAAGTATATGACCGGCAAGAGCCACACCGACGCCGGCGCAAAGCCCTTCGCCCTCAGCGTGATGCAGCACATGAACGACAAGTGCAACGAGTGGAAGAAGGCCGAGAACATGGACTACTCCCTCTATGGCACCCCGCTGGAATCCACCACCTACAAGTTCGCCAAGTGCCTGCAGAAGCGGTTCGGCATCGTACCCGGCATCACCGACAAGAACTATATCACCAACAGCTACCATGTCCATGTCTCCGAGCACATCGACGCCTTCACCAAGCTGAAGTTTGAGAGCGAGTTCCAGAAGCTGTCTCCGGGCGGTGCCATCAGCTATGTGGAAGTCCCCAATATGCAGGACAACCTCGAGGCGGTCATGAGCGTGCTGCAGTTCATCTACGACAACATCATGTACGCCGAGTTGAACACCAAGTCCGACTACTGCCAGTGCTGCGGCTACGACGGCGAGATCAAGATCGTCGAGGACGACGGCAAGCTGGTGTGGGAATGCCCCAAGTGCGGCAACCGTGACCAGAACAAGCTGAATGTCGCCCGCCGCACCTGCGGCTATATCGGCACCCAGTTCTGGAACCAGGGCCGGACGCAGGAGATCAAGGATCGGGTGTTACACTTGTGACCCTCTCAGGCGCTTCGCGCCAGCTCTCCCAAGGGGAGAGCCATTGGCAAGCTACCCAAGCACAAAAAAATTGCAAGGCAAAGCAGCGTGCTCTGCTTTCAGGTCTGATTTATGAATTACGCGACTATTAAATATTACGACATCGCCAACGGGCCGGGCGTCCGCACCAGCGTCTTCGTTTCCGGCTGCCGCCACCACTGCCCCGGCTGCTTCAATGAGGTGGCATGGGATTTCGGCTATGGCCAGCCCTTCGACAAGCCCGTCCGCAACGAGGTGTTCGCCTCCTGCAAGCCGGACTATATCACGGGCCTCTCCCTGCTGGGCGGCGAGCCGATGGAGCCGGAGAACCAGCGGGAACTGGTGACCTTCGTGCAAAATTTCAAAGCCCTTTACCCGAAGAAAACGGTCTGGTGCTACTCCGGCTACACCTGGGAGCAGCTGACCGGCAAAGTCCCCTGCCACGCGCGGTGCGAAGTCACCGACGAGCTGCTGAGTCTGCTGGATGTGCTGGTGGATGGCCGCTTCGTGGAGGCTGAGCACGACATCTCCCTCCGCTTCCGGGGCAGCCGGAACCAGCGTCTGCTGGATGTTCCCAAGTCCCTCGCCGCCGGGCAGCCGGTGTGGTGGCAGGACGAAAAAGTGTTCTCCACCCATACGATGGAACGATAAAACATAGCAATTCAACTTTTTAATGCAACAGCAACAGCGTTGAATTGCATATCGCAAATATGCTGTTATCCTGTTGCGTTATTTTCTTGACTTGCGATAAAAAGCGCAGATTTTCCACAACGAGCCTCTCCGCTCGTGGAAGATCTGCGCCTTTTCTTATTCTCTGCTTCCCACCATATCCTCAATGGCCCGCAGGAACGCCATGCCATAGCGGGCGGCTTTCTTTTCGCCGACGCCGGTGATGTTTAAAAACTCATCCATGCTCAGGGGCTTGCTCTGGACCATCTCGCGGAGGGTAGCGTCGCTGAACACCATGTAGGCCGGAACATTCTGCTTTGCCGCAAGACGCTTGCGGAGGGCGTAGAGCGCGGCCAGCAGCTTCTCGTCTGCCTCGCTGAGGTCGCCGCCGGCAGCAGCACGGCGGGCCGACAGCCGCCGGGAGTTGGCCGCAGCCCTCTGCTTCGCGGCGGCAGCGCGCTGTTCCACCTCCTGCGCATTCTGCTCGGCAAAGAGGCAGCAGGAACAGTTGCCGCACTTTTCAGGTGCGGCCTCGCCGAAATAGTTCAGCATGAACCGCCGCAGGCACTTCTGAGTGGTGGAGTAGAAGGTCATATACTTGAGCCGCTCTTCCGCCTTGCGGGCGGCCTCGGCCTTGACGTCGGCGGGCAGGCCGTTGTCCGCTTCCATCTCTTTGTCGATGAAGAAGCGGATGGTTCGCACATCCGTACCGGAATAGAGCAGGATGCAGCGGGACGGCAGACCGTCGCGGCCCGCGCGGCCCGCCTCCTGATAGTAGCTTTCCAGATCCTTGGGCATATTGTAATGGATGACGAACCGGACGTTGGGCTTGTCGATGCCCATGCCGAAGGCGTTGGTCGCCACCATGATTTGAACGCGGTCGTAGAGGAAGTCGTCCTGATTCTTCCGGCGCACCTCGGCGTCCAGCTTGGCGTGGTAGGCCGCTGCCCGGATGCCCCGGCTCTGGAGCAGGCGGGCCGTCTCGTCCACCTGCTTCGTAGTGCTGCAATAGACGATGCCCGCGTTGTCGCCCTCCCGGAGCACAAGGTCCAGCAGCTCCTTCGGCTTCTGGCTGGGCAGGGCGCGGCGCGTCTCGAAGTAGAGGTTGGGCCGGTCGAAGCCGGTCGTCACCTCATAGGGCTGATGGAGCTCGAGATGGCTGCGGATGTCGTCCCGTACCCGGGCCGTCGCCGTGGCCGTGAACGCGCCCACCACCGGGCGATTCGGCAGGCTGTCCACGAACTCCTTGATGCGCAGATAGCTGGGGCGGAAGTCCTGCCCCCACTGGCTGATGCAGTGGGCCTCGTCCACCGTCACCATGCTGATGAGCTTTTCCTGCGCGAAGCGCTGGAAGCCCGGCATTTCCAGCCGCTCCGGGGCCACATAGATGATCTTATACCAGCCCTCCCGGGCGCGGCGGAGCATGAGGGCCTTCTGGTTGTCGGTGAGGCTGTTGTTGAGGAAAGCCGCCGCCACACCGGCCTGCACCAGCGCCCCCACCTGGTCTTTCATCAGGCTGACCAGCGGCGACACCACGATGGTGATGCCGGGCAGAAGCAGGGCCGGCACCTGATAGCAGATGGATTTGCCCGCGCCGGTGGGCATCACCGCCAGCACATCCTGCCCGTCCAGCAGCCGCCGGACGATGTCCTCCTGTCCGGGGCGGAAACTGTCGTAGCCAAAAACTTTTTTCAAGATAGAATGCGGGTCTGCCATGGGTGCCTCCTGCGTTTTTCAAATCTGTATCCGTATTATTATAGCACAGCCCGGCCCGAAATGGTATCAGATCGCTCTTCTGTCGTCGTTTTTTGGCAGGTATTTGCTGGTGTTCCTAGCTTTTTGTGCGCGAAAATGCTATAATAAGAATACATATCTCCATCTCCGGCCCATTTTGTTCTGAACATGGCCGGGCAAGCACGATAAGGAGCTTATTTTTATGCAACAGAAACTCATTACTTTTGCCGTCCCGTGCTACAACTCGGCGGCATATATGCGCCACTGCATCGAAACGCTGCTCTCCGCCGGGGAGCAGGCTGAGATCATCCTCGTGGACGACGGTTCCGTGAAGGACGAGACCCCGGCCATCTGCGACGAGTACGCTGCCAAGTACCCCACCATCGTCAAGGCCATCCATCAGGAGAACGGCGGCCACGGCGAGGGCGTCAACCAGGGCATCCGCAACGCCACCGGCCTCTACTACAAGGTCGTGGACAGCGACGACTGGCTGGACACCGACGCCCTCCAGAAGGTGCTGGCCCGCCTGCACACCCTCGTGACCCGCGGCACCGCCCCCGACCTCATGATCTGCAACTATGTCTACGAGCACACCGAGGACGGCACCAGCCACACTGTGCGGTACACCAACATCTTCCCGCAGGAGCGTCTGTTCACCTGGATGCACGTCGGCCACTTCCGCCCCGACCAAAACCTGCTGATGCACTCGGTCATGTACCGCACTGAGGTGCTGCGCAAGTGCGGCATGGTGCTGCCCAAGCATACCTTCTACGTGGACAACATCTTCGTCTACCAGCCTCTGCCTTTCGTCAAGACCATGTATTATATGGACCTCGACCTCTACCGCTACTTCATTGGCCGCGCCGACCAGAGTGTCAACGAGAGCATCATGGTCAAGCGCGTGGACCAGCAGCTCCGCGTCACCAAGCATATGATCGACTGTCAGGACCTCGACGCCCTCAAGGGCGAGAAGAAACTGCGCGCCTATATGCTCCACTACCTCTCCATGATGATGGCCGTCAGCGACATCTTCCTGCTGCTGGACGGCAGCGCCGAGGCGAAAGAAAAGCAGAAGGGCCTGTGGCAGTATCTGCGCGAGCACACCAGCGCCGCAGTCTACCGCTCCATCCGCTTCGGCTTCGGCGGCGTGACCAATCTGCCCTTCCCCAAGGGCGACGCCATCGTGGTGGGCGGCTACCGCATCGCACGGAAGATCTTCAAGTTCAACTGAATTCACGATTGTTGCATACAACAGGGTCACTGCGCAGGCAGCGGCCCTGTTTTTTTGCCCTTTTCGGCCATTTGTTAAGGGATCTTCAATTTTGCTGCCTGAATGGTGCGCAACGTCGTGCTCTTCTCGGTGCTGGTGTATGAGCTGGTAGGCCCCACCCTCACCAAGCTGGCGCTGACCGCCGCCGGCGAGATCATCCCCGAGGGCCGCACCAATGCCCGTATGGCCAACAAGCCCGCGTTCCCGGTCTCCCTCGACGAAGTCTGCATATGACAAACGGCACTCCGAACTGCTTCGGAGTGCCGTTTCTGTTTGCTTTACTTTAAGATGACTTCACCATTTTCGGCATCCACCGTCAGGCTGCCGCCCGCTTTCAGGGTGCCGTCGATGATGCGCTCGGCAGCGGGGTCCTCCACAGCCTTGCGGATGACGCGGCGCAGGTCGCGGGCGCCGAATTTGCCGCCCTGACTCTTGGCCACGAGGGCAGAGAGAGCCGCCGGAGTGTAGCTGTAAGCGATGCCCTTGGCCTCCATGCTGGGCTTGTACTCATCCAGCATGAGAGCCGCGATGCCTTCCAGCGTCTGCTGGTTCAGCGGCTTGAAGGCGATGACCTCATCCACACGGCCAAGGAACTCAGGCCGCAGGAACTGGCTCAGAGCCTTGCGGGTCTTTTCCTCACTCAGCTGCTCCTCGCTCTTGTTGAAGCCGAGGCCGGAGGTCGTCTTGTCGCTGCTGCCGGCGTTGGAGGTCATGCAGATGACCGTATTGGAGAAGTCCACCGTCCGGCCCTGTGCATCGTTGATCTTGCCCTCGTCGAGGATCTGGAGCAGGATGTTCATAACGTCGGGGTGGGCCTTTTCGATCTCATCGAACAGCACCACGCTGTAGGGGCGGCGGCGCACCTTTTCGGTGAGCTGGCCGGCCTCTTCGTAGCCCACATAGCCCGGAGGCGAACCGATCATGCGGGACACCGCATATTTCTCCATATACTCGCTCATGTCGAGACGGATAAGCGGGTCGGGGCCGTCGAAGAGCTGGTTTGCCAGCTGCTTGACCAGCTCCGTCTTGCCGACGCCGGTGGGGCCGACGAAGATGAAGCTTGCGGGGCGGCGGCGGCCCGACAGGTCGGCGCGGCTCCGCTTGACGGCCTGTGCCACCAGATGGACGGCCTCGTCCTGACCGATGATCTTCTTTTTCAGCTCGGCTTCCAGCCCGGCCAGTTTGACGAACTCCGTCTCCTGGATCTTCACCGCCGGGATGCCCGTCCACAGCTCAATGACCTTTGCCACATCGTCCATGGTCACTTTTATCTCGCTGGCAGCAGCCTGCTTTGCGGGCAGCTCTGCCTCGAGCTTGGCGATGCGGGTCTTCCGCTGGGCCACCTGCTCATAGTCGATGGCCTCATTGACGTCGGAGGACTCCATGTCTGCCTCTTCCTGTCTGAGACCGTCCAGCTCCTTCTGCATCTCGAGATACTCCGAGATGACCGGGTGGGCGAGATTGCAGCAGGCGCAGGCTTCGTCCAGCAGGTCGATGGCCTTATCGGGCAGGTAGCGGTCCGTGATATACCGCTCACTGAGGGTGACGATGGCACTCAGCACATCGGCATCCACCTGCACATGGTGGTGCTCCTCGTAATACTTCTTGATGCCGTTCATGACGGCCAGCGTATCGGCCACGCTGGGCTCTTCCACGCGGACAGGCTGGAAGCGGCGCTCAAGGGCCTGGTCCTTCTCGATATACTTGCGGTACTCGTTGAAGGTAGTGGCGCCGATGACCTGTATCTCACCGCGGGAGAGGGCAGGCTTGAGGATGTTGCCCGCGTTCATGGCACCCTCGCTCTCACCGGCGGAGGTGATGGTGTGGATCTCGTCAATGAACAGGATAATGTTGCCAGCGGCCTTGACCTCGCTCAGCAGGCCCTTGACCCGCTGCTCGAACTGGCCGCGGAACTGGGTGCCGGCCACGAGGCTGGTCAGATCCAGCAGGAAGATTTCCTTATCCTTCAGACCCACAGGGACATTGCCCTTGGCGATGCGCTCCGCGATGCCCTCGGCGATGGCCGTCTTGCCGACGCCCGCCTCACCGATGAGGCAGGGGTTGTTCTTCTGGCGGCGGCTCAAAATCTGAATGGTGCGGTAGATCTCGCGGTCGCGGCCCACGATGTCGTCGAGCTTGCCCTCCCGGGCTTTGCGGGTCAGGTTCTCGCAGTAGGTGTCGAGGAATTTGCGGCGGGGCGGCTTTTTGCCGTTCTTCTGGGCCTTTTTGCTGTTTCCGGCATCGCCCTCCGCCTTGACGCCCAGCGGGAAGGTAGCGCTGGAGCCGGGGACAAGGTCGTCGTCCCCTTCGTTCTCCTCGCCGCCCATGGGCTGGCCCATATTCATCATGAGGGAGAGGGGGTTTGCGTCTCCCATCTCATCCATCATGCTCTCCATCCGGTTTTCCATGTTATCCATGTCCTCGTCGGACATACCGAACTGCTTCATCAGGTCTTCCACCGGCTTGATGTGCAGCTCACGCGCACAGTGCAGGCAAAAGCCCTCATTTTTCATCTGGCCGTTCTCCATCCGCTGGACGAAGATGATGGCCGGACGTTTCTGACAGCGATTGCAGACCATATAGGTTCCTCCTAAAGCTCCCTTTTACAAGAAGGGGTTGAACAGATTGAATGCTTTATAGTAAAGGCTGCTGCTCATGACCGTATCGTTCAGGACGGTCAGATTGCCGCCGGTGATGACGATGACGGCCCACACCACACAGAGCACCAGATAGATGTCCATGGTGCTGGCGACACAGCCGGTGACCCAGCCCAGCCAGCGGTTGACGGTGCCGATGACCGGCAGCCGGTTGACGAGGCCCAGCACGGTGACCAGCATACTCACCAGCATCCGCAGCAGGGCAAAGGCCACGAAAAAGAGCACGACCGAGATGACCGGCGTGAGCAGCGGAGCCAGCACCTTCTGGACGATGGCGTCCGCCAGCACCACGGCGTTGTCGCTGAGTACAGCCGAGATGGAGCGCTCGCAGGTCTCCACGATGGAGGCGCGGAAGCTCTCGGGCAGAAAGCCCGCGTACTTGTCCGCGATGCCGGTCAGGTCCACGACCCCTCCGGCCGAGATGCTCTCCGCGATCTGGGTACGGAAGCTCCCGGCCAGAAAGCGCTGGAACACCTCGGCAGCCGCCCAGCCCGAAAAGACCCGGGCGCCCACGAGGCTGAAGACATTCCCGCCCAGCTGGACACTGGATGCGAGAAAGCCCTTGCGGGCATAGCGCACAGCCAGAAGCAGCCAGACCACGGTACATACTATATCAAAAAGAAATGACGGATTCTTGAACATACCTTGTTTTCCTTATTATGTATTGCTTTGAGCGTTGTTTTCCGCCGCAGGCGGGGTCAATACCTGCACCGTATTGCCGCAGAAGACCAGCAGCTGCCTGCGGTCGGCCAGCAGACCCTGCGGGCGGGCCGAAAGGCTCTGGGTCCACTGGGAGGTGCCGTCGGTGGAAAGGCACTCCACGCCGTTGTCGGTGAGCAGATAGAACTGCGCACCGGAGCGGACGATGCGGTTGGACGCCTGCACCTGCGTGGTGTTCTCGACACCAAGGTCACGGCCCAGCATCACGGCCTGACAGAGCTGGCCGGAGGCCAGCAGAAGGGCAGTATTGCCCGAAGCGTCCACCGAGATGTCGCGGAGGGTCTGCCCGGTAAAGTCATAGGCTGCCCGCTCTCCGCCCGATGCGTTGTAGAGGACAGCGCGGCTGTCGCAGACGGCCAGGATGCTCTGGGAACCGGTCCAGCTCAGCCACTGAGCCGCGCCGCTTCCGCTGCCCACCAGCATGGGGTCGCCCTGCGCCAGGGTGACGACATAGAAATTCGTGACCATCTGGCCGCCGTTTACCGTCACCGCCGCCACTGCCAGCCGCCGCCCATCCGGCGAAAAGGCCAGCCGCAGCGGGGTGCCGTCGGCGATGGTGAGGCTCCAGCTCAGCAGCTGCTCCATTGAGGACGAGTAGACCCGAAGCCGGGCCGCGCTGCCGGGGTCCTCTGTGACGACGGCCAGTGTGCCGTTGTCGGCCATGGCACAGAGGGTGATGCTGTTCTCCATCGTCTTGGTGTAGAGGTTCTGGGTTCGGCTCTCCACCCGCAGCTCATTGCCCGAGCGGTTGTAGAGCACAAAGCGGTTCTTGCCCACAGCCAGCGCAGGGCGGGCGTAGCCGCTCTGGATGGAGTTGAGCCGGGTGCCGGTGCGGGACCAGACCACGCACCCTTCCTCGCCCAGCTCCACAAAGCTGCTGTTCATGGAGGCAAGCTGTTTCACCTCCATGACGCCGGTCTGCTGGGGCCAGCCCGTGCCGGGGAAGAGCAGGATGCGGGCGGTATCGGCCCAGTCCTTGGCCATGGCAACAGAGCTGCCCACGATGCCGGTGGTGAACAGCACCACCAGCGTCAGTGCCACGACGATGAGTGCCGTGCGGCGGATGCGCCGGTTCCGCACCCGCTCGCGGGCCTGCTCGAGGTATTCGACCCGTCCCGCCGAAAGCGGCTCGTCCGACACAGGCCGGGTGCCGCGCTGTCTTTTTCTCATACTCTCCTGTCCCCTTTGTGCAATGACAGTGCTCCCAAAGGGGCGTTTTCCCTCCGGGAGCATCGGTCGTGTTTGCGTTATTCTATGGGCGTATCGTAGTCCACGCTCTTGAGGAAAAGCCCTTTCGCCGCCAGCGTCGGCCCGGCGTTTTTGCGGTCGCGGCTGGCGAGGATGCCCGGCACGGCCTCAGGCGCAAGACGCCCCGCGCCGGCCTCACAGAGGGTGCCTGCAAGGATGCGCACCATGTTGTAGAGGTAGCCGTCTGCCGTCACCGTGATGTCGATGTCGTCGCCCCGGCGCTGAACGTCACAGGCCGTGATGGTGCGCACGGTGTCGCCGTGAGCCGCAGCCGAGCTGCCCGAGGCGCAGAGGGCGAGGAAATCGTGCTTTCCCACAAAATACTGCGCCGCCTGCTGCATCTTGTCCGCGTCCAGCCGCCCCGGCATTTTGGTGTAATACCGCGCTGCAAAGGGCGAGTCGATCTGGCTGTTGTGGATGCGGTAGAGATAGGTCTTGGTGTGGGCCGCATAGCGGGCGTGGAAATCGTCCGGCACCACCCGCGCTTCCAGCGCCCGGATGTCCGGGGGCAGGTGCTGGTTCAGCGCCAGCGGCAGCTTTGCCGCCGGGATGCGGGTGTCGGCGTGGAAGTTGAGCATGAAGCCCAGCGCGTGGACGCCGGCGTCGGTGCGGCTGCAGCCCTTGATGTCGGGCCGACAGCCCAGCACCGCCTCCAGGGCGTCCTGAAACGCAGCAGCTACGCTCCGCCCGTTGGGCTGCACCTGAAACCCGCAGTAGTTCGTGCCGTCGTATGCTAAAGTAAGAAGATAATTCATCAATGAAATTACAACTTTCCCGTCCGTATCATTCAAAATCGGAGAAACGAGAAAAAAGCGTTTAGCGAAGCGGCTAGCTTTTTTCCGTTTCGACATCCTCTTTGGGATTATCAAGGGCGAGCAGCCCTTGATTCGTGGATCCAGCGCGTCGAAATCGCTGGTGGTTTTCTGGTTCTCTTTTGACATCAAAAGAGAACATATCTATCGCACTTTAGAAATTCGGGAACACCAATCTCGAAGCGAGGATCACCGCAAAACACGCAATGCACACTGCAAGGTCGATATAATCCTGCTTTTCGCACCGCAGCACCTTGAGGCGGGTGCGTCCGTCGCCGCCGCGATAGCAGCGGCACTCCATAGCCATGGCCAGCTCGTCGGCGCGGCGGAAAGCCGAGATGAACAGCGGCACCAGCACCGGGACCAGCGCCTTGATGCGCTCGGTCATCTTGCCGTTGTCCAGCTGCGCACCACGGGCTTTCTGGGCGTTCATGATCTTGTCGGTCTCCTCGATGAGGGTAGGAATGAACCGCAGCGCGATGCTCATCATCATGGCCAGTTCATGCACCGGGAAGTGGAGCCTGCCAAGAGGCTTGAGCAGCTGCTCGATGGCGTCCGTCAGGACGATGGGACTGGTGGTGTAGGTCAAAAGGCTCGTGCCTGCGATGAGGGCCATGACACGCACCGCCATCAGTACAGCATACCGGATGCCCTCCGCGTAAACGGTCAGAAATCCGAGCTTGAACACCGGGTCGCCCTCGCCCGAGACAAAGAAGAGGTTCAGCACCGCCGTAAAGACGATGATGGGGAAGATGGGCTTCAGGCTCTTGAGGATGAGCTTGAAGGGAATTTTCGCTACCGCGTACATCACGGCGAGGAAAATCAGCGAAAGCGCAAGGCCCAGCGGGTTGGACGCCGCAAAGAGCAGCACGATATACAGGATGGTCAGCACCAGCTTGAGCCGGGGGTCAAAACGATGGACGAGGCTGTTGCCGGGGAAGTGCTGGCCGATGGTAATATCTCTCAGCATCCGGCTGCACCCCCTTTCTGATCATCATCCCGGGGTAAGACGAGGGTCTCCCCTGCATCCCGCCGGGCTTTTGCCGCCAGGATCATCTTGACGGCGTAGGGGATGGTGTAGACGTCCGCCGGGACGTCCACGCCCATCTCCCGCAGCTTGAGGAAGATCTTCGTCACCTGCGGCACGGAGAGGCCCAGTTCCAGCAGCTCGGGAGCGCGGGCAAAGACCTTCTCCACCGTGTCGTACATGGCGATCTTCTTCCGGCTCATCACCAGCACCTTGTCGGCGTACTTGGCAATGTCCTCCATGCTGTGGGAGACCAGAAGTACCGTAGTACCGGTCTTTTTGTGGTAGTCCTTCACCTCGGACAGGATCTCATCCCGTCCCTCGGGGTCGAGGCCGGCTGCAGGCTCGTCCAGAACGAGGATACGGGGCTTCATGGCCATAACGCCCGCCACGGCCACGCGGCGCTTCTGTCCGCCGGACAGCTCAAAGGGACTGCGCTCCAACAGTGCTTCATCGAGGCCGACGAATTCTGCCGCCTCGTGGACGCGCTTATCGACCTCCTCCTCGTCGAGGCCCATATTCTTCGGGCCGAAGGCGATGTCCTTATAGCACGTTTCCTCAAAGAGCTGGTACTCCGGGTACTGGAACACCAGACCCGTCAGGAAACGGAAATCCCGGATCTTTTCCGGCTCGGCCCAGAGGTCGCGGCCATCAATGATGATCTTGCCGCTGGTGGGTTTGTTCAGACCGTTCATGTGGGTGATGAGGGTGCTCTTGCCGGAGCCGGTGGCTCCGATGATGCCCACGAAATCGCCCTCTTCCACCTCAAAGCTCACGTCGTCCAGCGCGGTGACTGCGTTCGGCATACCGGGGTTGTAGACATAGCTCAGGTGTTCTACTTTGATAATGCTTGCCATGTTTCCGTCCCCCCTTACTTCAGCAGCTCATACAGAGCCTGTGCGCACTCGCCGGTGTCGATGATGCCTTCGGGCATGGGGATGCCGGCCTTGACCAGCTCATCCCGCAGCTCTGCGGCCTGCGGCACGTCGAGGCGGAGAGAACGGACTTTTTCGGTCTGGCTGAACACCTCTTTCGGGGTGCCTTCCATCACCACATTGCCCTGGCTCATCACCAGAACACGGTCGGCCTGCGCGGCCTCTTCCATGTAGTGGGTGATGGACACAACGGTGATGCCCAGATCCTTGTTGAGGTGGTGGATGGTCTGCATCACCTGCTCACGGCCGCGAGGGTCGAGCATGGCGGTGGCCTCGTCGAGGATGAGACAGTCGGGACGCATGGCGACGACGCCCGCAATGGCGACGCGCTGCTTCTGGCCGCCCGAGAGGTTGTGGGGTGCGCGCTCCCGGAACTCGTAGATGCCCGCCATCTTCATGGCGTCATCAACGCGGCGGCGCATCTCTTCCGGCGGAACACCGAGGTTTTCCAGCGCGAAAGCCACGTCTTCCTCTACCACCGTGGCGACGATCTGGTTGTCCGGGCTTTGGAACACCATGCCCACGGTCTGGCGGATGTCATAGAGCTTGTCATCATCGGCGGTGTCCATGCCCTCGACGTACACCTTGCCCTCCTCCGGCAGGAGGATGGCGTTGAAGTGCTTGGCAAGGGTGGATTTGCCGCAGCCGTTTGCGCCCAGCACGGCCACGAACTCGCCCCGCTTGACCTGCATGGAGACGCCGTTGAGCGCGTAGCCGGGCTGCTCCGAGTCGTAGCGGAACTTTAAGTTTTCTGCTGTCAGTATCGTTTCACTCATTTGTTTTCTCTTTCTGGTGGTGCGCCCCTCTGAAAGGGGCTGTACCCCATTCTTAGATGTTAACCTCTCCGTCAATGCTTCGCATTGCCACCTCTCCTATCGAGGAGAGGCCTTGGCATTCCGTAAAGCTTTATCTCTTCGCCAGAGGCTCCCCTCGCTAGGGGAGCTGTCGAGCGATAGCGAGACTGAGAGGTTTACTCTTCCCAAATCGCCGTCGCGCCGCAGGGGACGACGCCACCGGTGGCGGAGACGGGCAGGCCGATCTCGTCGCAGCTGGTCTTTCCGCCAAAGCGGGGGATCAGCGTCGTCTTGAGCATATACTCCATGACGGCGGGCGAAAGGCCGGTGGTGTAGCTGTTGACCGCAAAGAAGAGCGGCTTGTCGCTCAGCACCTCTTCGCACTGGCTGATGAGGTCGTAGATGCAGTCTTCCAGCTTCCAGATCTCGCCGCCGGGGCCGCGTCCATAACTCGGCGGGTCCATGATGATGCCGTCGTAGGTGTTGCCGCGGCGCTTCTCGCGGGCGACGAACTTGGCGCAGTCGTCCACCAGCCAGCGGATGGGCCGGTCGGCGAGGCCGCTGGCGGCGGCATTGTCCTTGCCCCATGCGACGATGCCCTTGGAGGCGTCCACATGGCAGACGGTAGCGCCCGCCGCCGCGCAGGCCAGCGTTGCACCTCCGGTGTAGCCGAAGAGGTTCAAAACTTTAATGGGCCGGCCTGCGGCACGGATCTTCTTGGCGTACCAGGCCCAGTTGACGGCCTGCTCCGGGAAGACGCCGGTGTGCTTGAAGCCGGTGGGGCTGACGATGAGGGTCAGCTTATCCTCCCCTTCTCCACAGGTGATCTTCCACTTTTCGGGCAGACGGCGGCGGTACTCCCACTCGCCGCCGCCCTGATTGGAACGGTGGTAAACGGCGTCCGCCTTGGCCCAGAGGGGGCTCTGCTGGGGCGTCTTCCACACCACCTGCGGGTCAGGCCGGACAAGCAGCGTCTCGCCCCAGCGTTCCAGCCGGTTGCCGTCGGTGGCATCCAGCAGCTCGTAGTCTTTCCATGTATCTGCAGGGCGCATATGCGTCCTCCTTCCTGCTTTTTATCTCTATCTTAACCTTCGATGATTCGCTCGTTGATTTTATCCACGATGCGCTTGGCGCACAGGTCGATGGCCTCGAGGTCCTGGCCCTCCACCATGACGCGGATCTTCGGCTCAGTTCCGGAGACGCGCACCAGCACACGGCCCATGTCCATCAGCTTCTGCTGCTCCTTCTCGATGAAGTCGGCCAGCACCTTGTCACCCTTGTAGGCGGCCTTCTGGGCGGCGTTGGCCACCACATTCACCAGCACCTGAGGGTACTGGGCGTAGATGCCGTTCAGCTCGCTCATCTTTTTGCCACTCTCGGCCAGCAGTTTGAGCAGCTTGCCGGCAGTCAGCTCACCGTCACCGGTGGTGGCGTGGTGGAGCAGGATAACGTGGCCGCTCTGCTCGCCGCCGATGGCGTAGCCGTTCTCCCGCATATTCTCGAGAACATAGCGGTCGCCGACGGCGGTCTTCTCGGTGTGGATCCCCTGGCACTCCATAAACTTGATGAAGCCCAGGTTGGACATGACGGTGACGACCGCAGTATTGCCGTCCAGACGACCCTTTTCCTTCATGTTCATGGCCAGCAGGGCGATGACCTTGTCGCCGTCGATCTCCTGACCCTTCTCGTCGCAGGCGAGGCAGCGGTCCGCGTCGCCGTCAAAGGCGATGCCGCAGTCAAAGCCGCCCTCGATGACAGCCTTTTCCAGATTGTCCAGATGGGTGCTGCCCACACCGGCGTTGATGTTCTTTCCGTCAGGCTCCACGCCGATAAAGGTACACTTTGCGCCCAGACGGGGGAACAGCTGCCGGGCTACTGCTGCAGAGGCACCGTTGGCGCAGTCGATGCAGACGTTCAGGCCGGACAGGTCGCCGTTGATGGACTCATACAGGTGGTCAGCGTAGTCCTTGATGCCGTCGGTGCGGTAGGTCACGCGGCCCACATCGTCGCCGGTGGCCAGCTTGAGGCCCGCGCACTTATTGTCGATGTAGGCTTCAATTTCGTTCTCCACCTCGTCCGGCAGCTTGTAGCCGGTGCCGGCGAAGATTTTGATGCCGTTGAATTCCATCGGGTTGTGAGACGCCGAGATGACCACGCCGGCGTCGGCGTTGTACTTGCGCACCAGATAGGCCACGGCGGGAGTGGGGACGACGCCCAGACTCTCGACGTCCGCGCCCACGCTGCACAGACCGGCAGTCAGGGCAGCTTCCAGCATATCACCGGACTGGCGGGTGTCCTTGCCGATGAGGATACGGGGCTTGTGGCCAGTGCTGCTGGTCAGCACGGCGGCAGCGCCGCGTCCGATGAGCATCGCCATCTCACAGGTCAGGTCTGCACCAGCCACGCCGCGCACACCGTCGGTACCAAAATACTTTCCCATAGTAAATACCTCACTTAAAATAAGCTCTGCTGTCCATTGTCCTCGGCGCTGTCGCTCTCAGGCGCTTTCAGGCCGAGATGCTCATAAGCCAGCCGGGTGGCGCAGCGGCCTCGGGGCGTCCGGGTCAGAAAGCCCATCTGCATCAGGTAGGGCTCACACAGGTCTTCCAGCGTCACGGCCTCTTCGCCGAGGGCTGCGGCCAGTGTTTCCAGACCCACCGGGCCGCCGTTGTACATTTCTATGATGGCGCGGAGCAGGCTGCGGTCCAGTTCATCCAGACCCAGCGCGTCCACGTCCATCCGCTTGAGGCTCAGCAACGCCACATCCCGGTCGATGATGCCGTCGCCCAGCACGGTGGCAAAGTCGCGCACACGCTTGAGGAAGCGGTTCGCCACACGGGGTGTGCCGCGGCTGCACTTGGCCAGCTCATAAGCACCCTCGGGGGTGATGGGCTGGTCGAGGATGCCCGCCGAGCGGATGATGATATTGCTCAGCTCGTCGGGGCTGTAGAGCTCCAGCTTGAGCAGCACGCCGAAGCGGTCGCGCAGAGGGCCGGTGATCTGGCCCGCACGGGTGGTAGCACCCACCAGCGTGAACCGGGGCAGATTGATGCGGATGCTCTGGGCGCTGGGGCCTTTGCCTATCATAATATCCAGCGCGTAATCTTCCAGTGCCGGGTAAAGCACCTCTTCCACCTGCCGGGAGAGGCGGTGTATCTCGTCGATGAAGAGGACGTCGCCCTCCTGCAGATTGGTCAGCAGGGCGGCGAGGTCGCCGGGCTTTTCGATGGCCGGGCCGCTGGTGATGCGGATCTGCACCCCCATCTCGTTGGCGATGATGCCCGCCAACGTCGTCTTGCCCAGACCCGGAGGGCCGTAGAGCAGGATGTGGTCCATGGGCTCGCCCCGGCGCTTGGCCGCTTCGAGATAGATTTTCAGGTTCTGTTTGACCTTTTCCTGTCCGATGTAGTCCTCCAGATGCTGGGGGCGGAGGTTGTTTTCCTCGCTGTCCGCCACCGTCATCCCGGGCTGCATCATTTTTGCGCCATAGAGCGCGGTATCGTCTTGCATCGTTTACCTCCTGCCCGCCATGCTGCGCAGCGCCAGTTTGATGATCTCTTCCACCGGGAGCGTACCGTCGATCTTGGAGACGGCCAGTGCGGCTTCGCTCTGGCTGTAGCCCAGCGACACCAGCGCGGCGATGGCCTGTCCTGCCCCCTGTGCGGCGGCGGTGTCCGAAGCAGCGCCCGCCACGTTTTCCAGGTCGATGCCGGCGGCAAAGCCTTTGGCGACCTTATCTTTCAGTTCCAGTACGATGCGCTGGGCCAGCTTGGGGCCGACACCGGACGCGGCCTTGAAGGCTTTGTGGTCGCCCGCCGAGATGGCCAGCGCCACACGGTCGGGTTCCATGACGCTCAGGATGGCAAGCCCCACCTTCGCGCCCACGCCCGACACCGAGGTGAGCAGCTCAAAACAGGCCTGCTGCTCCTCGCTGGCAAAGCCGTAGAGGCTGACGTCGTTCTCGGTGACGTTCATCACCGTATAGACGGTGGCTTCGTTCCCCACGCCGGGCAGCGCACCGGCCACGCTGGCCGGACACTGGGCGTAGTACCCCACGCCGCCGCAGCAGATGACCACAGCGTTCAGGGTCTTTTTGATGATCTTTCCGGTTAAGCTGTATATCATAATAACAACCTCAAATCGGCCCCGGCACACGCCGTACAAAGCGGTTGAGCTGGCTGCCGTTGGTGTGGCAGAAGGTGATGGCCATCGCCAGCGCGTCGGCGGTGTCGTCGGGCTTCGGGATGGCGGGCAGATGCAGCAGAATGCGGGTCATCTCCTGCACCTGCTTTTTCACGGCTTTGCCGTAGCCGGTGACGGCCTGCTTGACCTGCATCGGGGTGTACTCGTAGATAGGCAGACCCGCCTGCGCCGCCGCCAGCAGGATGACGCCGCGCGCCTCAGCCACGCCGATGACGGTGGTCTGGTTGTGCTGGTAGAACAGCTTTTCGATGGCCAGCACCTCCGGCTGCGTCCGCTCGATGACCTCTTTGACGCCCGCATACACTTCGTCCAACCGCCGCTCGAACGGCACGCCGGCGTCGGTACACACCGCGCCAAAATCCACCGGTGCAAAGCGGTTTCCCGCGTAATCCACCACGCCCCATCCCACGATGGCGTAGCCCGGGTCGATGCCCAATACTCTCATTCTGCGATACCTTTCCTATTGTAATCATCTTATTATAGCACACCTATAAAAAAGGGGCAACGATAACCTTTTAACTCCCAGCCTTCGCCCGCTTTCCCGCCCCTCCGGCAGAGGCGTCCCGGCCAGCCCCGGAAAGATTTTTTGAAGATTTTTGCAAAAAGGGCTTGATTTTTATTCCATCCTATGCTATCATAATTGAGCTGACTACAGCAAAACAGAATATGGACGGTTAGCTCAGCTGGTAGAGCATCTGCTTGACGTGCAGGAGGTCACAGGTTCGAGTCCTGTACCGTCCACCATACAGTTCGTACTCGAACCCAATTCTTTACGAAAAAGGGTTCGGGTACGTTTTTTGTTTATCGGAGGTTCTGCGGAAGGACTACTCGGAACGGTAAACGAGCAAAGGCAGGGTATCACTATGATAGTGGTATCCTGCCTTTTGCTTTGCGGAATCAAGTTCGCTTTGTGCGAACTTGATCGCCACCTATATGGCGCATTGAGGGCAATTGCTGCGTACGTGCGTACCGGGAGCCTGTACACCTCTGGCAAGGTGTAACACACTAGACTTTGTTCCAAAGTCCGTGTGCTAAGGGGGCAGGCTCCTTAGAATTCCTGTGGAGTGTGTACGCACGTACGCAGGAAAACGGCAAAATTTCACTATATCGGGGTGTTCTTTCATTGGAGAGTATGGTATACTCGGCTTAGTTCAACAAATCAAAATTTGGCGAGGTGATTTACATGAAAAAGAGCGCATCAAGAATCGTCGGTTTGGTAATGCTGATTATAGCTGTTGCATTTATAATGTTTGCGGTGAACCATCCAGAAATGAGTTTTCCTTGGAACAATACCATTACTTGGTTACTGTATGGTTTGTATGTTCTTGTGACAGTCGTGCTGCTTATTGCGCCTAAGATGAAGAAGTAAACAATTCCAGTTTGCCGTACTCGTTCCCAGCAGGGTTTGGGGCAGGCACGCCCCAACAAGAGCACTTCGGAAACTCACAAGAGGTGAAGAAGTGAAGTCCCGGATGGGCAGAAAATTTTCAAAAATTGAAAATTTGTGGCCACGGGACGATTCTTGCTCTCCCCTTTTTCGCTGCGTTTCGTAATTTTCACATTTCAATCTGCTCGCAGATTGTTGACAAGCTGCGCTTGACCCGATACTATAAAGGCAAGTCGAATACACGCCAAGGAGGTGCAACCATGACCGCCGTGATCTACGCCCGCTATTCATCTGACAGCCAGCGAGAAGCGTCCATTGAAGGACAACTGCGCGACTGCAAGGACTACGCCGAGAAGAACGGTATTACAGTGGTCGGCACCTACATCGACCGTGCCTACTCTGCCAAGACGGATGACCGTCCAGACTTCCAGAGGATGATCAAGGACAGCGCGAAGAAAATCTTCGATGTGGTTCTGGTCTGGAAGCTCGACCGCTTTGCCCGGAATCGGTTCGATGCCGTGAACTACAAGTACCAGCTGGAAAAGAACGGTGTCCATCTGGTGTCTGCCATGGAACCCATCTCGCAGGGGCCTGAAGGCATTATGGTGGAGAGTATGCTGATTGGCATGGCGGAATACTATTCCGCCGAACTCGCCCTGAAAGTGGCGCGCGGTGAGCGCGAAAACGCCCTCCAGTGCAAGTACAACGGCGGTGTGGTGCCGCTGGGCTTCACCATTGGCAAGGAGGACAGGCTGTACCATATCGACCCGGAGACGGCTCCCATCGTGCAAGAAATCTTCACCCGGTATGCCGACGGCGAACCGGCTGAGAAGATTGCGGCATCCCTGAACGAGCGCGGCCTGCGTACCCGCACCGGAAAGCCGTTCGTGAAGAACAGCTTCTTCCAGATCTTCCGCAACCGCCGCTACATCGGCGAATACCGCTACAAGGACATCGTGACGCCAGGCGGCATTCCGGCCATTGTTGACAAGGACTTGTTCGACCGGGTGCAGCAGCGTTTCGAGCAAAACAGGATCGCCCACGGTCGGCCTGCAAAAGAGGATGTGAGCTATCTGCTAACCACCAAGCTGTTCTGTGGCAAGTGCGGTACGCTCATGGGCGGCGAGAGCGGCACCAGCCACATGGGAAATACCTACTATTACTACAAGTGCGGCAATGCCAAACGCCACGGCAAGGCGCACTGCGACCTGAAAGCCATCCGCAAAGAGCCGCTGGAACGGTTCGTGGTGGAGACTGCCATCAAGGTGATTTTCAGCGATGAAATCATCGAACGGCTGATAGATTTAGTCATGGAAGCCCAGCAGAAGGAGAACACCCGGCTGCCTATTCTGAAAGACCAGCTCCGTGATACGGAGAAGCGGCTGGCAAACCTTCTGGAAGCTATTGAACAGGGCGTCCTGACCCCGACCACCAAGCAGCGGTTGGACGAGCTGGAAGCCCGGAAAGAAGCCCTGAACACCAGCATTCTGGAAGAAGAGCTGAAAAAGCCCGTCCTGACCCGTGAGTGGATTCGGTTCTGGCTTGAAAAATTCCGCAAGGGTGACATGAGAGACATGGAGCACCAGCGACAGATCATTGATACCTTTGTCAACTCGGTCTACGTCTTTGACGACCGGGTCGTGCTCAATTTCAACTTCACGGATGATTCCAAAACCATCTCCCGTGAAGAGGTGTTGGGTTCGAGTGCTGTGGAGAATGCTCCACCACAAAAATCCCAAGTCGTTTGACTTGGGATTTTTTGCGTGGGCGGTGCAGGACGAGAACAGGGCGGCTGTGCGGTTTCCGGCTTGCAAAATTCACTCTATCGGGGGTGTTCTTTCCTTAGCGGGTGTGATATACTCGGCTCAACAAATCGGAAGTTGTGGAGGTAATTATCAATGAGAAATATTTACGATAATAGTGAATTTTTTGCCGCATATGCGGAAATGGGAAGAAGCAAAGATGGTCTGAAAGCTGCTGGAGAGTGGCATCAGTTGCAACCGTTATTCCCTAAATTACAGGGAAAAAAAGTTTTGGATTTAGGATGTGGTTACGGTTGGCATTGCAAATATGCCGCACAAATGGGAGCTACTGAAATTCTTGGTATTGATAGTAGTCAAAAAATGATTGCAAAAGCAGTAGCTGATAACTCTGATGACAAAATCAAGTATAAAGTTTGCGGTGTTGAAGAATACATTTATCCTGAAAATACTTATGACCTAGTTGTTTCTAACCTAGTACTGCACTATATCGAAAATTTAGCTAATGTCTATCAAAAGGTGTATTGCACATTAAAAGTAGGTGGGTATTTCCTATTCAATATTGAACATCCGACTTTCACCGCAGGTGTTAATGAGGATTGGATTTATGATGAAAATGGGAAACCTAAATATTGGCCAATCGACAATTACTATTACACAGGCGAAAGAGAAACCAATTTTCTTGGTCAACGAGTAATTAAACAGCACCACACATTAACGCAGATATTGAATCCACTTATAAAATGTGGTTTTCAAATTGAGGCTATTGAGGAAGCAATGCCTTCGGCAGATATGATGGGTATGCCGGGAATGTGTAATGAAATGCGTAGACCTATGATGTTGTTGGTTAAGGTTAAAAAGGTTTAATAAACAACTTCCAGTTTGTCGTACTCGTTTCCAGCAGGGTTTGGGTCCGCCATCTGGTAAGAGCCATCCGCTTCGGCTGATGGCTCTTGTTGTTTTATCTGGCGCTTTACCGGGGTGTATGATATACTCAGACAGACAAAGGAGAAGAAACATGAACTACTACACCGCCCCCATGGAGGGCCTCACTGACCGAATCTGGCGTCAGGCGCACCAGCGCTGGTTCGGGGCGCCCGGCGCGCCTGCCCGCTATTATGCCCCCTTCATCTCCCCACCCGAGAACCGGGTGCTTATCAAAAAGAAGATGGCAGAGCTGGACCCGGCGGCGAACCCCGGTGCGCCGGTCATCCCCCAGCTGCTGGCCAAAGACGGCGCACTGGCCGCCTGGATGATCGGCGAGCTGCGGAAGATGGGCTACACCGAAGTCAACCTCAACTTCGGCTGTCCCTCCGGCACTGTCACCGCCAAAGGCAAGGGTGCCGGGATGCTGCGCGACCTCTCGAAGCTCGAAGTCTTTCTCGACGAAGTCTTCTCGCAGGCCGAAGGCCCCATCTCGGTCAAGACCCGGCTGGGCGTCACCAGCCCGGAGGAGTTCGAAGCCATCCTCGACCTCTACGACCGCTACCCCATCTGTGAGCTGACCGTCCACCCCCGGGTCATGCGCCAGCTCTACCGGGGCGAGGCCGACCGCGCCGCTTTTGCAAAATATCTGCCCCACTGCCGGATGCCCGTCTGCTACAACGGCGACATCACCACCCCGGCCCAGCTGAAAGCACTGGAAGCGGAGTTCCCGAACCTCTCCGGCATCATGGTGGGGCGGGGCATCATCGCCGACCCGGCCCTGCTTCGGCAGGCTGTGGGCGGTGCGCCCGCTTCGAAGGAAGAACTGCGGGGCTACCTCGACGAGCTCTACCACGGCTACACCGAGGCCTTCGGCATGGCCAGCTGTGCCGTCAGCCGGATGAAAGCCCACTGGCACTACCTCATCCAGCGGTTCGAGGGTTCCGAAGCTTTCGAGAAGCAGCTGCGCAAGGCCCGGGAGGGCTGGGAGTATGAGGTGGTGGTGAACCAGCTGTTCACTCTGCCGCTTTTATGAGCCTGTGAGCAGCGCGAGGCTGAGAGGTTTATAAAACAAAAAGCCTGCCGTCCCGTAGGACAGCAGGCAAAAGGCAGAGATTCTCAGACGTTCAGATAGCTGCGCAGCATAGCCTGCAGCAGATCATCACGGTCCACTTTGCGGATGAGGGAACGAGCCCCCTTATAAGTCGTGATATAGGTAGGATCTTCGGACAGGATATAGCCCACCAGCTGGTTGACGGGGTTATAGCCTTTTTCCTTGAGTGCGTCGTACACCTGCTGCACGACTTCATGGATCTCGATGTCCTTCTGATCGTGGATGGAGAAAATGGCAGTTGCGTCGCCCACGAAATACACCCCCTTAAATAACTATGATTTATTGTACACGACTTGCGGCAAAACTTCAAGTTTTCCCAGTGAGATTTGCACATTTTGCTTAAATTTTTCCGATTTTATCATGCAAATCAGCGAAGCTGTTTTTGCAGAAAAGAGGCATATCATGATATACGGCATCGGCTGCGACCTCTGCGACACTGCCCGGATGGCAAAAAGCCTCGGCGGCCCCCATGGCTCCACCTTTGCGGCCAGAGTCTTCGGCCCGGCGGAGCGGGAGGCGCTGGGGCTTTCGGAGAAAGCTCCTTTCCCCCTCAGCGCCCATAAAGCCGCCAGTGCGGCGGCGGATTTCGCCGCGAAGGAAGCCTTCCTCAAAGCGGCCGGCACCGGCCTTGCAGGCCCCTTTGCGCTCTGTGAGATAGAGGCCGTCCGGCTGGAAAGCGGCGCGCCGGAATACCGCTTTTCGGGCGGCAGCGCCCAGTGGATGGACGAGCGTCATCTGAGGGCGAAGCTTTCCCTCAGCCACGACGGCGGCATGGCGCTGGCCTTCTGCATTCTGGAAACGGAAACCTGATTTTCTCTCCTGCATACAATGAGAGCAAGCTGCCCGCGTATGCATAGCCTGCCCCCGGCCTGTCCATAATAAGGCCAGAGGACGGCACCGCGCACCACATAGCGGGCCTCCCAGTATGCAAGGAGGGAGTTTTCATGGAGGTACACAGAGGAGAAGTTTTCTACGCCGACCTTTCGCCCGTTGTCGGCTCCGAACAGGGCGGCGTCCGCCCGGTGCTCATCGTGCAGAATGAGATAGGAAACCGGCACAGCCCCACGGTCATTGCAGCCGCCATTACATCCCGGCTGGACAAAGCCCGGCTTCCCACCCACATCAACATCCGGGCCGAAGATACGGGCCTTGCCAAGGACAGCGTCGTGCTGCTGGAGCAGATACGCACACTGGATAAACACCGCCTGCGGGAGCGGGCCGGGCAGATCACTGCCGAGGACCAGCGCCGGGTGGACCAGGCGCTGGATGTGAGTCTCGGCCTGAGCTCCTATTAAACAAATGACCGCCCCCACGTTTTGTGGAGGCGGTCATCTGCTTTTTTATTGGAAGTTGGATGGTCACTCAGACTTCTGGACGCTGTCCTCTGCGTCGTGGAGCAGGGCATACTCACGGATCTTTTTCAGCGTCTGCTCGCTCAGGATATGCTCTGCCTTGCAGGCATCCTCGGCGGCGACGTCCTCATCCACGCCCAGCTGCACAAAGAAATGGGTCAGCAGGCGGTGGCGGCTATAGATGCGCTCTGCGATCTCGCGGCCCGGCTCAAGAAGGGTCAGGTTGCCCTCGCCATCCACCGCGATATAACCGTTCTCCCGCAGCTTCTTCATGGCAATGCTGACGCTGGCCTTGGTATAGCCCAGCTCGTTGACCACGTCGATGGAGCGCACACGGCCCATCCGCTGGGTCAGCATAAGGATAGTCTCGAGATAATCTTCTGCGGATTGGTGGATCTGCATGTTATCGGCCTCCTGCCTCGTAAATTCCCTGTCCGGGGCACACAGGCGTTCCGGTCCGGTTTGTTATAGGATACCACATTCCGTACCGTGTTGCAAGCCATTCGCAGAAAGTTTGTCTATTCAAACCAAATCTACCCCGCGTAATTTCGTCACTTTACCGTCTCGAGATAGGCCGCCGGGCCGGAAGTGTAGAGGTCGCCGCCGTGGGCGTCGAGGATGACCGTCAGGGGCATTTTTTCCACGGTCAGACGGCGGACGGCCTCACAGCCGAGGTCGGGCCACGCGATGACTTCCAGCGTCTTGACGCTCTGGGCCATCAGCGCACCGGCACCGCCCAGCGCAGCCAGATAGACCGCGCCGTTGCGGACGACGGCCTCTTTGACGGCGGCGTCCCGCTTGCCCTTGCCTATCATAATTTTATTGCCCAGGTCCAGCAGGCGGGGGCTCATGGCGTCCATCCGTCCGCTGGTGGTGGGGCCGGCGGAGCCGATGACTTCGCCCGGGCGCTCCGGCGTGGGGCCGACGTAGTAGATGGCGCTGCCCTCGAGATCAAAGGGCAGTTTTTCGCCCTTGTCCAGCGCTTCCAGCATCCGCTTGTGGGCCTGGTCGCGGGCGGTGTACACCACACCGGACAGCAGCACGGTATCGCCCGCTTTCAGGGGCGCGAGGTCTGCCGCCATGCAGGGAGTTGTCAGTTCGTATTGCATTTGCATTCTCCTTTAGCGTCCTGGCCCTCTCACAATGCGGCACTTGCCCGCCGGGTGACATGGCAGGAAACATTCACGGCCACCGGCAGACCGGCCACATGGGTGGGCATCTGCTCAATGGCAAGGCCGAGGCAGGTGGTCCTGCCGCCGAAGCCCTGAGGGCCGATGCCCAGCTCATTGATGGCCGTCAGAAGCTCTTTCTCGAGGTCAGCGTAATAGGGGTCGGGGTTCGGGACGTCCAGCGGGCGGAGCAGAGCTTTCTTGGCGAGATAGGCCACTTTATCAAAGCTGCCGCCCACGCCAACGCCCAGCACGATGGGCGGGCAGGGGTTGGAGCCGGCCAGCCTGACCGTCTCGATGACGAACTTCTTGAAGCCCTCCACGCCGTCGGCGGGCTTGAGCATCTGGATGCGGCTCATGTTCTCGCTGCCGAAGCCCTTGGGGGCGACGGTGATGGTGCAGCCGTCACCGTCCACCAGATGCACCGTGATGGCGGCGGGGGTGTTGTCGCCGGTGTTGCCCCGGCGCAGCGGGTCGGCCACGATGCTCTTGCGCAGATAGCCGTCGGTGTAGCCCCGCCGTACGCCCTCATGGATAGCAGCCTCAAAGCTGCCGTCGATATGGACGTCTGTACCCAGCTCCACGAAGACGCAGGCCATGCCGGTATCCTGACAGATGGGCAGATCCTCTTCTTTCGCCGCCGCGAGGTTCGACCAGAGCAGGTCGAGGGTGTTCTTTGCCAGCGGCCAGGGCTCTTCGGTCCGGGCCTTGTCCAGTGCTTCCTGCACGTCCCGGGGCAGGCGGGTGTTGGCCTCGATGCAGAGGCGGGCCACGGTGTCCGTGATCTGCTGCGCGGAAATGGTTCTCATAGGAGCTCCCTCCGTTTACAGGCGGGCCACGCCGCTCTCGCGGGCAGCTTTTGCCACAGCATTCGCCACAGCCTCGGCCACCCGGGGGTCGAAGGCACCGGGGATGATGTTCTCTTCGCTGCGGTCATCGTCGGTGATGAGGTCAGCGATGGCGTAGGCGGCGGCCAGCTTCATCTTGTCGTTGATGTCGCGGGCGCGGACGCTCAGAGCGCCCTTGAAGAGGCCCGGGAAGCAGAGGACGTTGTTGACCTGATTCGGGAAGTCGCTGCGGCCGGTGGCCATGACGCGGACGCCGCCGGCCTTGGCCTCGTCGGGCATGATCTCAGGGGTGGGGTTTGCCATGGCAAAGACGATGGCGTCCTTGTTCATGGTCTTGCACAGCTCGGTGGTCAGGATGCCGGGCTTGGACACGCCGATGAAGACGTCTGCGCCCTCAAGAGCTTCTTTCAGGCCGCCCTTGATCTGGCGGGGGTTGGTCACTTCGCCCAGCCAGTTCTTGTGGGCCTCGGCGCTGTTGCAGCCCTTATACAGGGTACCGAACTGGTCCACGGCGATGATGTCCTTCGCGCCGGCGGTCATCAGCATCTTGATGATGGCCGTACCGGCAGCGCCGGGGCCGTTCAGGACGATGTGGACGTCCTCCATCTTCTTGCCCACCACGCGCAGGGCGTTGATGAGGGCGGCGGTCACGACGATGGCCGTGCCGTGCTGGTCATCGTGGAAGACGGGGATGTCCAGCTCACGCTCCAGGGTCTCTTCGATCTCAAAGCACTCAGGGCTCTTGATGTCTTCGAGGTTGATGCCGCCGAAGGTGGGGGCGATGGCCTTGCAGGCCGCGATGACGCTGGCCGCGTCGTGGGCGTCGATGCAGATGGGGAAAGCATCCACGCCGCCGAACTCCTTGAACAGCACAGCCTTGCCCTCCATGACCGGCAGGCCTGCCTCGGGGCCGATGTCACCCAGACCCAGCACGGCGGTGCCGTTGGAGACGACAGCCACCATATTGCTCTTGAAGGTGTACTTGTAGACGTCGTCGGGGTTTTCCTTGATCTTGCGGCAGGGTTCAGCGACACCGGGGGTGTAGGCGGTGGACAGGTCATCGCGGGTCTTGACCTCCACCTTGCTCACGATGCCCACCTTGCCGTGGTGCGTCTCGTGCATTTCCAAAGCTGCTTTGTTGAAATCCATGGGTTTATCCTCCTTTATCAACCTCTCAGTCTCGCTGTCGCTCGACAGCTCCCCTAGCGAGGGGAGCCTCTGGCGAAGAGATAAAGCTTTACGAAATGCCAAGGCCTCTCCTCGATAGGAGCAACAACGACGACCGCCGCCAGTGGCGGAAACAGGGAGTCGCTGTTGGGGCCGCGGCCAGCAAGACGCAAGCAAAGCGCTGCGGATGCTGGGTGCCGCAACCCGGGCAGTGGCATTGCGAAGCAATGCCGGAGAGGTTATTCCTTATTATTACTCTCATTGTATCAGAACCCCCTCCCCATTTCCACCGATTTTCCGCCTTTTCGCACTCTCCGGCCCCAAAAGTCCGACAAAGGGCGGGGAGAGTGTGGAAATTTTGCAAAAAACTTTTCTTTTTCATTTTTACCCGATATAATAGAGGTTGTTTTTCGAACCACCGGCAAAATACCGGTCTACCAACAGGAGGGAATTCTTTTGAAGCGTATTTTCACCAAGGCACTCTGCCTTGTCTGCGCCGGCGCTCTGGCGCTGAGCCTCGCTGCCTGCGGCGGCAAGGCCGACAGTGCTGCATCCAGCACGGCATCTTCTTCCGCACTCGGCAGCGCGTCCGACTACGACTACCAGAACTTCAACTACAGCGATGGTCTGGACGAGAAGGGCTACTGGGAGGGCATCCGCGCTCTGGACTATGTGACCCTGCCCGAAGACTTTGCATCCGTCGCCATCAAGCGCTCGGACGTCGAGCCCACCAGCGAGGAAGTGGAGGAGCAGATCAGCGATCTGCTGAGCCAGTATTCCTCCACCGAGCACATCACCGACCGCGCTGCCGCCGACGGCGACACCGTGAACATCAACTATGTCGGCTCTGTGAACAACGTGGAGTTCACCGGCGGCAGCGCCGAGAACTACGATTTGACGCTGGGCAGCGGCACTTTCATCGACGGATTTGAAGACCAGATCATCGGCCACAAGCCCGGCGAGACCTTCGACGTCAACGTCACCTTCCCCGACGGCTACAGCGATTCCACCGACGCCAACGGCAACACCGTCACCCTCAGCGGCCAGAAGGCCGTCTTCACCGTAGTGCTCAACTACATCAGTGAGAGCGTCCTGCCCGAGCTCACCGACAGCTGGGTGGCCAGCACCTTCGGCACCTCCAACAACATCTACACCGTGGAGGCCCTGCGCGCCTACTATCAGGACCAGCTCTACACCTCCAACCTCAACACCGCCGTCATGGACGACCTGCTGGAAAACTCCACCTTCAAGTCCATCCCTCAGCAGGTGATGGATTATCAGGTCAACCAGTGCCTGAACTACTACAGCACGCTGGCGGGCTACTACGGCTATGACCTCGACGGCCTCGTCCAGAATCTGCTGGGCTACGAGAACACCGACGCCATGCTGGCCCACCTCGAGAGCAATCTGGAAGACTACTCCAAGGAAGCTCTGCTCTATCAGGCCGTGGCCGAGTCTCTGGACATCGCCCCCACGCAGGAGCAGATCGACACCTACTCCGCCTATGCGGACACCTACGGCCAGAACTACTGCACCATGGTGGCCCTGATGGACGCTGTCACCAGCACGCTGACCAGCGGCGCGGTCGTTTCCTGATTCGATCTGCACATAAGAAAATCCCTGCCGATGGCAGGGATTTTCTTTTGCTCATCATTCAGATAACATAGTCGTTGCCTGCCTCATCGGGTGCGGCGAGGTCGGCAAGGGTGATCTTTCCAAAGTAGTCCTCAATAAGGTCATCGAGGCCCTTCCACATATCATACGTGCGGCAGCTGCTCATCCGGGGGCAGGATGCCGCGCCCTGTGCAAGACAGCTCACCGGTGCAAGGCTTCCCTCGGTAAGGGTCAGGATCTCACCCACGGTGTACTGGTCGGGCTCGCGGGTCAGACGATAGCCGCCGCCCTTGCCGCGCAGACCCTCGAGGAAGCCGTTCTGCACCAGAACCTTGAGGATGTTTTCGAGGTATTTTTCGGAGATCTCCTGCCGGGCGGCGACCTCTTTCAGCGGGACATATTTTTCAGAGCGGTGCTCAGCCAAATCTATCATCACGCGCAGCGCATAGCGCCCCTTGGTGGAAACAATCATAGACATTCCTTTCTCTTCTTTCCTGTTATTATTGTGAGGCAGCTGGGTCAGCTGCGAAACACGCTTCCGTTCGTTTTAACCTATTATACAACAGGGTTTATAACTTTTCAATCAGAAATTTTCGATTTCTCATTGACAACTGCCCCAAAGGAGACTATAATACAGTCAAACCCACAAATCACATTGGTTTAACGGGAATATGAGGGACATCGAGACGACGCCGGCTTTATCCGGTGCAGCCGGGCGCATCGCCCGCAATAGGGAGGTTTACTATTATGAGCAAGATCTATACTTCCGCAGACCAGCTGATTGGCCACACCCCGCTGCTGGAGCTGACCCATATCGAGAAGGATGCAGACCTTTCTGCCAAGCTTCTGGCAAAGCTGGAATACTTTAACCCCGCCGGCTCCGTCAAGGACCGTATTGCCAAGGCCATGATCGATGACGCCGAGGCTTCCGGCAAGCTCAAGCCCGGCTCCGTCATCATCGAGCCCACCTCCGGCAACACCGGCATCGGTCTGGCTGCCGTGGCAGCTGCCAAGGGCTACCGCATCATCATCGTGATGCCCGAGACCATGAGCGTCGAGCGCCGCCAGCTGATGAAGGCTTACGGCGCAGAGCTGGTGCTGAGCGAGGGTGCCAAGGGCATGAAGGGCGCTATCGCCAAGGCCGACGAGCTGGCAAAAGAGATCCCCAACTCCTTCATCCCCGGCCAGTTCGTCAACCCGGCCAACCCCAAGGCTCACATCGCCACCACCGGCCCCGAGATCTGGGACGACACCGATGGTAAGGTTGACATCTTTGTGGCCGGCGTCGGCACCGGCGGCACCATCACCGGTGTGGGCCAGTACCTCAAGAGCAAGAATCCCGGCGTCAAGGTCGTGGCCGTTGAGCCCGCTACCTCCCCTGTCCTGAGCAAGGGTACCGCCGGTGCGCACAAGATCCAGGGCATCGGCGCAGGCTTCGTCCCCGACGTGCTGGACACCAAGGTCTACGACGAGATCATCACCGTCGAAAATGACGACGCCTTTGCCACCGGCCGCCTGATCGGCCACAAGGAAGGCGTTCTGGTGGGCATCTCTTCCGGTGCTGCTGTCTGGGCTGCCATCCAGCTGGCAAAGCGTCCCGAGAACGCAGGCAAGAACATCGTCGTCCTGCTGCCCGACACCGGCGACCGTTATCTGTCCACCCCGCTGTTTGCTGAATGATCCTCTCATTCCTTCCGCCCCTGCTGTGGCTTTCCGCCCGGCAGGGGCCTTTTGTTTGCCTTCGTGAGACGATATGGTGTGATTTTTTGCATTTTTGCAAACTTTTTGTGAATCTGAGGCTCTTCCGGGTTTTGCCTATTGACATTGCAGCGTGTTTGGAGTATATTTTTAGCAGTCGATGAGTAAGAGTGCTAAAGCAACAGAATGTAATCTCTCTCATCCGACATCAGATCTCAACTTCCGGTATGAATGGAGGCTTGACTTTATGAATACCAATCAATATACCCAGAAGACCCTTGAGGCTCTGCAGGCGGCGCAGCAGCTGGCTGTGGAGTATCAGCATAACGCACTGGAGCCGGAGCATCTGCTCCACGCTCTGGCGACACAGGAGCAGGGCCTTATCCCCCAGCTGCTCCAGAAACTGAATGTGGACGCAGGCAGCTTCTCCGCCGCTGTGGCCGAAAAGCTTTCCGCAATGCCCCGGGTGTCCGGCTCTGGCCGTGACCCCGACAAGGTCTATATCTCGCAGGCCACCGACAAGGTGCTGAGCGCCGCCGCCCGCGAGGCCAAGGCCATGAAGGACGACTACGTCAGCGTCGAGCATATCTTCCTCGCCCTGCTGGACGAGCAGACCCAGAACACCTCCGAGCTGTTCCGCGCCTTTAGCATCACGAAGGATAAGTTCTTACAGCAGCTCACCGCCGTGCGCGGCAACCAGCGCGTGACCAACGACAACCCCGAGGACACCTACAATGCCCTGCAGAAGTATGGTCAGGACCTCGTTGACCTGGCCCGCAAGCAGAAGCTGGACCCCGTCATTGGCCGTGACCAGGAAATTCGAAATGTCATCCGCATCCTGTCCCGTAAAACGAAGAACAACCCCTGCCTCATCGGTGAGCCGGGCGTCGGCAAGACGGCCATCGCCGAGGGTCTGGCCCAGCGTATCGTCCGGGGCGATGTGCCGGAAAACCTGAAAGACCGTACCGTGTTCAGCTTGGACATGGGTGCTCTGGTGGCTGGCGCAAAGTACCGCGGCGAGTTCGAGGAGCGTTTGAAGAGCGTCCTGAATGAGGTGAAGAAGAGCGAGGGCAAGATCATCCTCTTCATTGATGAGCTGCACACCATCGTGGGTGCCGGCAAGACCGACGGCGCAATGGACGCCGGCAATCTGCTGAAACCCATGCTGGCCCGCGGCGAGCTGCACTGCATCGGCGCGACCACGCTGGACGAGTACCGCCAGTATATCGAG
Source organism: Faecalibacterium sp. Marseille-P9590 (assembly GCF_017377665.1). NCBI lineage: Bacteria > Bacillati > Bacillota > Clostridia > Eubacteriales > Oscillospiraceae > Faecalibacterium > Faecalibacterium sp. Marseille-P9590. Next base: position 55,136 of record NZ_JAFREF010000012.1, on the reverse strand, counting down.
AAAGACCCCGCTTTGGAGCGCCGCTTCCAGCCGGTTCAGGTGGATGAGCCTACCGTGGAAGACACCATCTCCATCCTGCGCGGCCTGAAAGAGCGGTACGAGGTGTTCCACGGCGTGAAGATCAGCGATAATGCACTGATCGCCGCCGCCACCCTCTCTGACCGCTATATCACCGACCGCTTCCTCCCCGATAAGGCCATCGACCTCGTGGATGAAGCCTGCGCCATGATAAAGACCGAGATGGACAGTATGCCCAGCGAGATGGACGACCTCGCCCACCGCATCACCCAGCTGCAGATCGAGCAGGTCAGCTTGAAAAAGGAGACCGACGCTCTGAGTCAGAGCCGTCTGCGCGACCTCGAAAAAGAGCTGGCCGAGCTGCAGGATAAGTTCCACAGCATGAAGGCAAAGTGGGAAAACGAGAAGAATGCCATCGGCAAGGTGCAGTCTCTGCGCGAGCAGATCGAGCAGACCAACGCCGCCATCGAGAAGGCACAGCGCGAATACGATCTGAACAAGGCCGCTGAGCTGAAATACGGCAAGCTGCCTCAGCTGCAGAAACAGCTGGAAGAAGAAGAGAAGATCGCCGCCGCCAAGAAGGAAGATAGCCTGCTGCGCGACCGCGTGACCGACGAGGAGATCGCCCGCATCGTGGCCCGCTGGACCGGCATCCCCGTGGAGAAGCTGGTGGAGGGTGAGCGCGAGAAGCTGCTGCATCTGGACGATGTGCTCCACAAGAGAGTCATCGGCCAGGATGAGGCCGTCACCAAGGTGAGCGAAGCCATCCTGCGCAGCCGCGCCGGCATCGCAAACCCCAACCGCCCCATCGGCAGCTTCCTCTTCCTCGGCCCCACCGGCGTCGGCAAGACCGAACTGGCAAAAGCTCTGGCACAGGCTCTGTTCGACGACGAGCGGAACATGGTGCGTATCGACATGACCGAGTATATGGAGAAGTTCAGCGTCAGCCGCCTGATCGGCGCGCCTCCGGGATACGTCGGTTATGAAGAGGGCGGCCAGCTGACCGAGGCCGTCCGCCGCAAACCCTACAGCGTCGTGCTGTTCGATGAGGTGGAAAAGGCTCACCCCGACGTCTTCAACATCCTGCTGCAGGTGCTGGACGATGGCCGCATCACCGACAGTCAGGGCCGCACGGTGGACTTCAAGAACACCGTCATCATCCTGACCTCCAACCTCGGCAGTGACATCATCCTGAACGACCTGGAGCAGCGCCGCGCCGAGGGCTCCAACGAGCTGAGTGAGGATGCCCGCAAGCAGATCGATCTGCTGCTGAAGAGCAAATTCCGTCCCGAGTTCCTGAACCGTCTGGACGAGATCGTCTACTACAAGAGCCTCACCAAGGACGAGACCCGCAAGATCGTGGATCTGCAGCTCGAAGATCTGCGCAAGCGGATGGACGAGGGCAAGCACCTCAAGCTGGACGTCACCACGGCAGCCAAGGACTTCATCATTGATTCCTCTTATGACAGCGTCTACGGCGCACGTCCCATCAAGCGGTTCATCCAGAGCCGTGTGGAGACGCTCATCGCAAAGGCCATCATTCAGGGCAGCTACACCGAGGGCGCGACCCTGACGGTGGACTACGACGGCACGGGCCTTGTGCTCCGCTAAAAACCGCAAACTTTTTACCTATTTTATCCCTCCTCCTGACAGGAACGCTTGCACCGGCGGGTGGAATATGATATTATAGGCGTTGAACAAAGTGCTTTTCATCGTCGAAGGCAACGGTGGAAAGCACTTTTTGGTTAACATATTATTATAAGAAAGTAGAGTTGATCAACCTTTATTATGGACGATGGCAGTATAACGCTCTTGGTGGCGCTGATCGTTTTGATCGCGTTTTCCGCATTCTTCTCCGCCTCCGAGACCGCATTTTCTTCCCTGAACCAGATACGCCTGAAAAGCCGCGCCGAGGAAGGCGACACTTCCGCCGCTCGGGTGCTGGCGATGGCCGAGAAGTACGACAAGCTTCTCTCCTCCATCCTCATCGGCAACAACATCGTGAATATCGCCGCCGCTTCCATCGGCACCGTCCTCTTTACCAAGTGGCTGGGTGCAGAGCGGGGCGCCACCACCTCCACCATCGTGCTGACGGTAGTCGTCCTCATCTTCGGCGAAGTGACCCCCAAGACCCTCGCCAAGGAGATGCCCGAGACGATTGCAACCGCTGTATCGCCGGTGCTGAGTCTGCTCCTGACCCTCTTCACCCCGCTGACCTGGCTGTTCAGCCAGTGGAAGAAGCTGCTGGGACGCTTCGTCCACAGCAGCGAGAGCGACGCCATCACCGAAGGTGAGCTCATCACCATGGTGAGCGAGGCTGAGAACGACGGTGAGCTTACCGACCGGGAAAGCCAGCTCATCCGCAGCGCCATCGAGTTCGATGACGTGGAGGTGGAAGAGATCCTGACGCCCCGCGTAGACGTGGTGGCCGTGGAGGACGATATTTCGCTGGAAGAGCTTGCGCAGACATTCGCAGAATCCGGCTATTCCCGCCTGCCCGTCTATCACGACACCGTTGACAACATCATCGGCGTCGTCCATGAGAAGGATTTCTACATCGCTCGTCTGAAAAAGTCCGTCACGATGGAGGACCTCATCGCCCCCACCCTCTACACCACCGGCTCCACCCAGATCTCCCAGCTGCTGCGCACCCTGCGGGAGCAGCACCATCACATGGCAGTCGTCGTGGACGAATACGGCGGCACCGAGGGCATCATCACCCTCGAGGACATTCTGGAAGAGCTTGTGGGCGAGATCTGGGACGAACACGACGAGGCCACTGAGGACTTCCGCCAGCAGTCGGACGGCAGCTGGCTCGTGTCCGGCTCGGCCAGCGTGGACGACCTTTACGAGACGCTGGACCTGCCCGAGGATGAAGACATCGACTCCAACACCGTGAACGGCCTCGTGCAGGAAAAGACCCACCATCTGCCCAAGGTGGGCGACCATTTCCAGCTGAACGACTACGAGGGCGTCGTGACCCGCACGGCCCGCCGCCGCGTCACCGAAGTCCGGTTCACCCACACCGCACCTGCCCCGCAGGACGACGAAAAGGACAAAGACAAGCGCTTTTCCCGTCTGGCGCAGCGCACCGAGGGCCGATAACACTCTATAACACGCAAAAAAATCCTCTCCCGATGGGAGAGGATTTTTTTGATCCAGCTATTACTGCTTTTTCCAGCGGCGCATGATGCCCATGCCCAGCGCATAGGGGCCGGTATGGACCGCGATGGTGCAGCCGATCTGCAGCAGGCCCACCTCGCACTGTGCGGCGGGATACTTGGCACGCAGGGCAGCGCGGGTCTGCATCCAGAGCCGTTTGCCCTCTTCTTCATCGTAGCCGTAGCCCACGATGATGCGGTAGTCGTCGGGCGTGCCGCCGTTGGCGTCCAGATAGTTCATCAGCTGCTCAAGGGCCTTCTCAAAGCTCTTCTGACGGCCCCGGGCCACACCGCCCGAGAAGATCTCGCCGTCCTTGAAGAGTATCATCGGCTTGATGCCCAGGAAGTTCGCCGCCCGGCCAGAGACTTTGCCGATGCGCCCGCCCTTGATGAGGTAATCGAGGTTGCCCACCGTGAAGAAGATGTTGTTGGTGGATTTTTCCGCTTCCAGCCAGGTCACCGCCTCGTCCAGCGTGCAGCCTGCGTCGCGGATGGCCACAGCGTTCTCCACCATAGTCGCCTCAGTGACAGTAGCCGCTGCCGAGTCCATCACCTCGATCTTCGCGTCGGGGTAGTCCTCGAGCACCAGCTCCCGGGCGTTGCGGGCGCTGCCCACGCAGCCGCTCATCTTGCTGGTGAAGCAGAGGCAGAGAGTGGGGCGGCCGGCCTCAGCCTGACGGCGGAACACCTCCTCGAAATCCTCGATGGAGGCAAGGCTGGTCTTGGGGTAGGCAGAGGGGTTGTCCACCATGAACTGGTAGAAATCCCGCACAGCGATCTCCTTGCCCTCCTTGCGGTAGTGCTCACCGTCCAGCGAAACATAGAACGGCACGATCTCCACACCCATCTTCTGCGCCATTTCTGGCGTAAAGTCACAGGCACTGTCGGCGATGATGTCAAACATTAGCGGCATCCTTCTTTCCGGTGAATTCAGGGTTTAGACCACGTGGTGGATGTATGCCTCACGCTCTGCGCCCACAGAGATATAGGTGATCTTGCAGCCCACGGCCTTTTCCAGATACTCGACGTAGTTCTGGGCCTCCTTGGGCAGGTCTTCCCACTTGCGGGCGGCGGTGATGTCGCAGTGCCAGCCGGGCAGATACTCCACCACCGGCTGTGCGGTGTCCAGAGCCTCGCCCATGGGGAAGCGGGTGGTGATGGTGCCGTCGCTCAGCTTGTAAGCAGTGACCATGGGGATCTTCTCCATGTAGTCCAGCACGTCCAGCAGGGTCAGGGCGACCTCGTCGCAGCCCTGGCAGAAGACGCCGTAGCGGCTTGCCACCAGGTCGATGGGGCCGACGCGGCGGGGACGGCCGGTAGCAGCGCCGTACTCATGGCCGGCCTCACGCAGAGCGTGCTTCTCTTCCTCGGTCATGGCCAGCTCAGTGACAAAGGGGCCGTCGCCGACGCAGGAGGAATAAGCCTTCATGACGCCGACGGAGTTGGTCAGCTTGTGGCTCGGGATGCCTGCGCCGATGGGGGCGTAAGCGCCGATGGTGTTGGAGGAAGTGGTGTAGGGATAGATGCCGAAGTCGATGTCGCGCAGAGCGCCCAGCTGGGCCTCGAACAGCACCTTCTTGCCGGCGGCATCGGCGTCAGCCAGATACTGGCCCACGTCGCAGATGTAGTCCTTGAAGATGGCGGCATACTTCTCCAGCCATGCCCACATCTCGTCCACGCTGATGGGAGCGGCGTTGTAGCTGCCCTCCATGACGAGGTTCTTGGAGTCCACCATGGTGACCAGGCGCTTCTTGACGGAGTCGTTCAGATGCAGCAGGTCGCCCATGCGGAGGGTCTTCTTCATGTACTTGTCACCGTAAGTGTAGGCGATGCCGCGCTTGGTGGAGCCGAACTGTGCGCCGGTCTTGGACAGACGCGCCTCTTCCAGACCGTCCTGATCGACATGGTAGGGCATGGTGATGGTGGCGCGGTCAGAGATCTTCAGGTTGGCAGGGGTAATGGAGATACCCTGCTCGCGCAGATTGTTGATCTCACCGTCCAGATGGTGGGGGTCGATGACCATACCGTTGCCCATCACGCAGACAACATTGGGACGGAGGATACCGGAGGGCAGCAGGTTCAGCACGAACTTGCCCCGCTCGTTCTTGACGGTATGACCAGCATTGTTGCCGCCCTGATAGCGTGCAACAATATCGTACTCCTGGCTGATCAGGTCGACCATGCGGCCCTTGCCCTCATCGCCCCAGTTGATACCCGTAATTGCAGTAAGCATAATAAATGACCTCTTTATCATTTTTCAAAAGGCGGCCTTTTCCGCGCACCCTGCCCGGGATACGCCGCCTTGGGAAACTTGTTTTCTGCCGCGCAGCTCCTGCCGGAGCACACAACAGCTCAAATATAAGTATAGCACTCTTTCGCCCACAAAAAAAGAGGAAAAAGCGGTTTTGTACGACTTTTTCCTCCCGATTCAGTTCTTTTTGCTCACTCTGTGGATGGTGCCGTCCGGCTCCTTGATGGAGGTGCGCTCCAGCTGGGCGCGAAGGCTGGACTTCATGTCCTCGATATACTCCTTGCGCAGAGCCTGCTGCTCGGCTTTTTCGGCCTCCGTCAGGCCGGTGGTCTTGCTCTTGTGTGCCAGCTCGTTGATGCGGGCTATCTTTTCTTTGGTCATCGAAGTTTTCCTCCGTTTGTGGTATAATAAGATGAACTCAACCTCTCAGTCTCGATAGGAGAGGTGGCACGCCGCAGGCGTGACGGAGAGGTTAATTCCAGTATAGCAAAGGACTTTTCTTATGTCAAACCAACTCAATTTTTCACAGCAGATGGACGAAGTGTTGAAAACTCTGGGCAGCACCCGCCCCCGGCTGCTGCTCCATGCCTGCTGCGGCCCCTGTTCCAGCGCCGTGCTGGAGCGGCTGTGCCGGTATTTCGACATCACCGTACTCTACTACAACCCCAACACATGGCCCGCCGAAGAATACCACCGCCGGGGCGAAGAGCTGGAGCGCTTCGTCGCCGCCGCCCACCCGCTGGGGGTAACAGTGGTGGAAGACCGGTACGACCCGCAGGAGTTCTACTCCGCTGTCGCGGGCCTCGAAAACGAGCCGGAGCGCGGCAGTCGCTGCACGGTCTGCTATCGGCTGCGGATGCGCCGTGCGGCCCAGTATGCCGCCGAGCACGGCTTCGACTGGTTCACCACGACCCTCTCCATCAGCCCCCACAAGGACGCCAAGCGCATCAATGCCATCGGACAGGAGCTGGAGCAGGAGTTCGGCGTGAAGCACCTGCCCTCCGACTTCAAAAAGCAGAACGGCTATCTGCGCTCGTTACAGCTCTCGGAGGAATACGGCCTCTACCGGCAGGACTACTGCGGCTGTGAGTTCAGCGCAAAAGCCAGAGGCATCGGCACTACTGCGGGAGAATAAGTGATACACTGACAAATATATATCTTATCTACGTCTTATTTTGTCTCTGTATCAGTTTGATACACTGACACTCGCTGATACACTGACTCACTGTATCAGGCCGGCGGCTCTGTATCAGCTGATACAGTTCGATTTTCAACTTATCAGCGTCAAAAAAGTGCAACTGTATCAGATAACCTCCCTCAGTAGAGAGCTGATACAGCTGCACTTCTTATTTTTATTCTTCCGGAAGCTTTGCCACAAGCACCGCAAAGATGACCAGACCCACGCAGGGAACGATGTTGGTCATCATACCGGCGGCAAGACCGGCGCTTTCGGCCACGACGCCGATGACCCAGGGCATCAGGATCGCGCCGCTGGCTGCCACCGGCAGCATGATGCCCATGCTGGTCACGCTGGTCATACGGCCTGCGCTGGCCACAGCGGTGGGGTTCATGCCCGCCATCGCAAAGGCAAAGGCGAACAGCAGCACGATGGCCGCGCCCTGACTGCGGGCCTGCACCAGCAGGATGTAGAAGACGGTGCAGCTCACGCCCATGACCACCATAGCCTTGCGGGGCTGCTTGAAGGGGAACACGAAGGCGATGAGCAGACGTGCCACGAGGGTCGCGCCCCACATGACGGTGACGGTATAGGCCGCCAGTGCGCCTGCGATGATGCCGCTGCCCTTGAAGTAAGTGACCATCCAGCCGGTGACGCTCTGCTCAGCGGCGTTCTGGCAGAAGAGCAGGCCGGTCAGCAGCCAGAAGCGGGTGGATTTGAGGAAGCTCCAATCGGTGACTTCCTTCTTGCCTGCGCCCCTGCCCGCAAAGGGAGTCCCCATATACACCAGCCAGAGCAGCAGACCCAGCACAGCCAGCACAAGCACGGCGAAGGAGCCGCTCACCCTGCCTGCAGCCGCGATGAAAAAGGGGCAGAGCAGTGCGCCGCAGGCATAGCAGCTGTGCATCAGGTTCATGCCCCGGGTGCGGTCAGCGGAGTTGTCGCTGACGAGGATGGTGCAGGTGTTGATGACACTGCCCTTGGCGATGCCCACGAGGAAGAAGCCCAGCGCCAGCACAGCCACCGCGCCGCTGAGGCCCATCATGGCGTAGCCCAGCGCATAGCCGATGGTCAGCAGCAGGATGCTGGGCTTCATGCCCAGCTTGCCGGGCAGCATGGCGATGAGAAAGCCTGCCAGCAGGTTGCCGATGCTCATGAGAGACAGCAGGGTTCCGGTCATGCCGTAGGCGAAGCCATACTGCTCCTGCAATAGGCTGACCACCACGCCGCTGGAAATGGCGCAGATGCCGCTGAAAAAGAAGGTGATGAAGCCCACGTTCCGCAGGCGGGTGTTCTTTTGTTCCATATGATTCCTCTTTCCGTTTTTCCTTTTCCGTCTGCGCCTTGCCATAAGCGCGTTGTATCCTATCCCATTATAGCTTTCTGCTGCCGGAGTTTCAACCTCTCAATCGCGGCTTTGCCGTGGGGCAGATTCTCCTTCGTCCAACCTCTCAGTCTGCTTCGCAGACAAGGCCGGGTTGCGGCACCCAGCGTCTGCTTCGCTGTCGCTTGCATCTTGCTGGCCGCTGCCCCAACAGCTCCTCCCTGTTTCCGCCGCTGGCGGCGGTCGTCGCCGTTGCCCCTGGTAGGGGAGCCTCTGGCGAAGAGGCTGACTTTTCCGATATGCCAAAGCCTCCCCTCGATAGGGGAGGTGGCATCGCGCAGCGATGACGGAGAGGTTTTCTGCACAAAAAGAGGGCCGGACAACTGTCCGGCCCTCTTTGAGGTCAGCGCTTATTCAGCCTTGGTCTCGGGCTTTGCCTCTTCGGCCTTAGCCTCCGGCTTTGCAGCGGGAGCTGCGGCAGCGGCGGGCTTTGCTGCGGGAGCAGCAGGCTTCACCACGGGCTTCGGGGGATACGGATCGTCCTTCAGGGGGAAGAGAATGATCTTCTTCGGGCACTTCTGGGCGCACATACCGCAGCCCTTGCACTTGTCGTAGTCCACGCGGGCCACGCCGTCAACGACATGGATCGCGTCGAACTTACAGGTGCGCTCACACATACCGCAGGCGATGCAGCTGGTGGTGCAGAGCTTGTTGGCGACAGCGCCCTTATCCTGATTGGAACACATAACGACAGGCTTGCGCGGGCCGCCGGCGTCGATCATGATGACCTTCTTGGGGCAGATGTTGGCGCAGGCACCACAGCCGGTACACTTGTCCTTGTCCACCTTGGCAACACCGTCCACGATGTGGATGGCATCGAACTTACAGACCTTGGTGCAGTCGCCCAGACCGATGCAGGCAAAGGAGCAGGTCTTGGGGCCGCCGTACAGGGTAGCAGCAGCGGCGCAGGTCTGGATGCCCTTATAATCGTAAGCAGGCTTGCAGTGCTCGGAGCTGCCCTGGCACTGGACCACGGCCTTCTTCTCCACAGCGCTTGCCTCACCGCCCATGATCTTGGCAATGGCAGCAGCAGCCTTGGGGCCGCCGGGAGCGCACTTATCGCAAGGCACGCCGTCCATGACGACAGCCTTTGCGTAGTCGGCACAGCCTGCGTAGCCGCAGCCGCCGCAGTTTGCGCCGGCCAGACAGCTGGCAACTTCTTCGATACGGGGGTCTTCCTCAACTGCCATGAACTTGGCAGCGGCGACCAGAATGATTGCGCCGACAGCACCGACGATGGTGCAGAGGATAACAGCAGATGCGATATTCATAATCCTGTTCCTCCTTTACAGCGTCACGTTAAACAGATTCTCAACGATGCCGCCAAAGCCCATGAAGGACAGGCTGGTGATCGCTGCGGCCAGCAGAGTGATGGGCAGGCCCTTGAAGGGAGCCGGGGGATCACATGCCTCCACGCGCTTGCGCACGCCGCTGAACATGACCATAGCCAGCATGAAGCCGACGCCTGCGCCGATGGCGCAGACCAGAGCCTCGATGTAGGCAGCGCCGAAGCCCAGAGCCTCGACGTCTGCGCCGTAGTCATCGACGACCAGAATGGTGACAGCCAGAACGCAGCAGTTGGTGGTGATCAGGGGCAGGTAGACGCCCAGAGAGTTGTACAGCGCAACGACATACTTCTTCAGGAAGATCTCGATGAACTGCACCAGAACTGCAATGACCAGAATGAACACGATGGTCTGCAGATAGCTCAGACCGGCGGGGTTCAGAACAAAGATCTGCAGCGGGAAGGTCACGGCCGTAGCCATGAACATGACGAAGATGACAGCGCCGGACATACCCACAGCGGAGTCAAACTTCTTGGAAACGCCCAGGAACGGGCAGATGCCATAGAACTTCACCAGCACGTAGTTGTTGACAAGGATCATGCTGAAGAAGATAGCAGCGAGTTTGATGAGCATCTTATTAGCCCTCCTTCTTCAGATTGTCGATGTCGCAGCAGCTCTTGCGCTCGATGCGCGCATCCAGCTTGCCTTCCAGCCAGACACAGCCGGCCATCAGGACGCCGTAGCAGAAGAATGCGCCGGGAGCCTGAGTCATGATGCTGATGCGGGCGATGCTGTCGGGCAGGACCTGGAAGCCCAGCCAAGTGCCGCTGCCCAGCACCTCGCGGATGGTAGCCATCAGCACGACGGTAAGGGTGTAGCCGATGCCCATGCCGACGCCGTCCAGTGCAGAATCGACCACGTTGTTCTTGCAGGCGAACATCTCGGCACGGCCAAGGATGATGCAGTTGACGACGATCAGGGGCAGGAAGACGCCCAGTGCGGTGTACAGGCTGTCCATGTAGGCGTGCATGACCATCTGGACGATGGTGACGAAGCCTGCGATGATGACGATGTAGCAGGGCAGATGGACCTTTGCGGGGATCACGTTGCGCAGCAGCGAGATCAGGATGTTGGAGCAGACCAGCACGAAGGTGAAGGCTGCGCCCATGCCCAGTGCGCTGGAGACTGCCGTGGTAACTGCCAGGCAGGAGCAGGTGCCCAGGACCAGACGCAGAACGGGGTTCTCTTTGATGATGCCGTTGGTAAGGATGCTTACCTTGGACTTGTTTTCAGATGCCATTTCTTACCAACCTCCTTTATGCCAGCTCGTTGTAGCAGTTGACGCAGTCGTTGATGGCGGCGAACAGTGCCTTAGAGGAAATGGTCGCGCCGCTGTATGCGTCAAAACCGCCCTGACCGATGGCGATATTCTGGGTGCCGTCCATGCCGTTGAACTGGGCAAGGAAGGTGTCGTTTGCGACATTGGAGCCGATGCCCTTGGTCTGAGTGGAAGCGTCCACCCAGATGCCGGTGACGGTGCCGTTGGTGTCGTAGCCCATGATGACGGTGAGGATGCCGCCGTCGAAGCCCTTCTCCTCAGCCTTGATGGCGATGCTGCCATCCTCGGCCTTGACGACGCCGGTGACGTTCTCGGTGGTGTAGTCGGTCACTTCTTCCAGCGTCTTGGCGTCAGAAACGGTGGGCATGACGTCCACATAGGCTGCCAGAGTGGCGGCCTTCTGGTTTTCTTCGATGATAGGCGCAGTAAAGGAGTTGACCAGGGCCAGCAGGAAGCTGACCACCAGTGCGATGACGCTCAGCACGACTACCGGCTTTACCGTGCTTTCCCAAGTAGACTTATTCATTTGCCAGCAGCCTCCTTCTTAGCAGGTTTGACATAGCCATACGGCGTCTGGCGGGTCAAGTCATTGATGTACGGGACCCACAGGTTCATGAACAGCAGTGCGAAGGACACGCCCTCGGTGTAGCTGCCCCAGTAACGGATCGCGAAGGTGACGACGCCCAGAGCCACGCCGTAGACCAGCTTGCCCTTCAGGGTGAAGGGGCTGGTGACGTAGTCGGTGGCCATGAACACAGCGCCGAACATCAGGCCGCCGCTCAGCACAGCCACCAGTGCAGCGTGGACGCTGTGGGTGGCGATGAGATAGAACACAAACATGCTGCCAACGTAAGCGGCAGGGATGGCGATGCTGATGGTCTTGGTGACCACGAGGTAGATCAGGCCCAGCACGATGGCCAGAGCGCAGGTCTCACCCAGAACGCCGCCGTGGACGCCCATGAAGAGGTCCAGCAGGCTCAGTTTGTTGGGGTCAGCCACAGCCAGAGGAGTAGCGGAGGACAGCTGATCGACCGCTGCATCCGGGAACACCCAGTTGTTCATAGCGCCGGCAAAGCTGACGAACAGCACGATACGGCCCACCAGAGCGGGGTTCGCGAAGTTCATGCCGATGCCGCCGAACAGCTGCTTGACCACGATGATGGCCACGAAGTCGCCGATGAGCAGCTCACCGATGGGCATGCCCACAGGCACGTTCATGGCGAGGATGATGCCGGTGACGACGGCGGACAGATCGCTGATGGGGTTTGCCTTCTTCAGCAGCTTGCAGTACAGCCACTCGAAAGCCACGCAGGCCACGACGGACACTGCGGTGACCAGCAGAGCACGCAGACCAAAGATAATGGCAGAGGCCACGACGCACGGGGTCAGGGCCACGATCACGTTGGCCATCAGGCCGGTGGTCGTCTCCTCAGAGCGCAGGTGCGGGGAGGCCGAAACAATAAGCTTCGTATCCATTACTTATTGCCTCCTTTTTTGATTTCACCGAGATAGAATGCCTTGGCCAGACCCATCATCTGGGTGCAGGGACGCTTAGCCGGGCAGACGAAGGTGCAGGAGCCGCAGTTGAAGCAGTAGTCAACGTGCAGCTTGCCCAGCTCCTGGACGTCGCGGGCAGCGTAAGCCTGGTTGACCTCCACGGGCTCCAGACCCATGGGGCAGTACTCGACGCAGCGGCCGCAGCGGATGCAGGGGTTGACCTGCGGGGGCTGTGCGGTCGCTTCGCTCAGCATGATAAGGCCGGAAGTGGTCTTGGTGGTGGGGTAGCTCAGGTCACGCACAGCGGGACCCATCATAGCGCCGCCGGCCACGACCTTGCCCAGAGTGACGCCGCCCTTGAGGCCGGCAGTGTTCAGGACATCCTCGTAGGAAGTACCCACGGGGACGATGAGGTTCTGGGGCTTCTCGCAGGCATCGCCGTCCACGGTGATGACGCGGCTGACCACCGGCATACCGGTAGCCAGATACTTGCCGAGGCTGGACACACTGGTCACGTTCATGACGATGGCGCCGGCAGCGGCGGGCAGGCCGCCGTGCGGGACCTCGCGGCCCAGGCACTTCTCAATGAGGATGAGCTCTGCGCCGGTGCCGTAGACGCTGGGCAGGGGCTTCACCTCAATGGCGGGCTTGTCCTTCGTCTTCTGGCACAGCAGGTCGATGCACTCGGGCTTGTTGTTCTCGATGCCGATGACACACTTCGGGATGCCGGTGTACTTCAGCACAGCCTCGATGCCGCGGACGATGTCGTCTGCGCAGTTCAGCATCTCCTGCGTGTCGCTGGTCAGCCAGACTTCACACTCGGAGGCGTTGATGAGCAGGGTATCCACGGGGTCCTTGGGCTGCAGCTTGACGTCAGTCGGGAAGCCTGCGCCGCCCAGACCCACCAGACCGCTCTCACGCACGGCGGCGAGGAAGCTGGCCTTATCGGTCACTTCAGGTGCCTTCACGGCGGGGTCTACGGCCTGCTTGCCATCGGTCTTGATGACCACAGAGTCGCACATCCGGCCATTGGACAGACGGAACGGCTCCACAGCCGCCACAGTGCCCGAGACGCTGGAGTGGATATTTGCAGACACAAAGCCGCCAGCTTCACCGATCTTGGTACCGACGAACACCTCGTCGCCCTTCTTCACCAAAGCCTTGGCGGGAGCGCCGATATGCTGACTCATCAGGATGCGTACCTGCGCGGGCAGAGGCATCGGGACCGGTTTGCTTGCAGCAGTTGCCTTGTCATGCGGCGTATGCGCGCCAAGCGCCGCACGTTTCAGCTTGTTCAACATGGAATTAAATCCCCCATTCTGCTTGAATTGCTGTCCCCACGCCCATGCAGGCGCACTGGTACAGGGACAGTTGCTGCTTAACATGTTTATTGTATCATTTTGCGGTGGGAAGTCAACGACAACAAGGCCAAAATGATGCAAATTCTTTGAATTTCTTAGCTGTTTTTAACGATTAGCTGTGACTAACCTCCCATTTTTTCGTTAGTATCGCACAACTTTTCCCAAAGTCCGGTCGTTTGCCTTTCCGGGAAGAATATGTTATACTACAACCAAACGAACACGCAGGCGCATCCCGCGCCGTGCGGTCTGAGCCGTCAAGGAGGGTCTACCATGAAATTTCTGAAAGTAATGCTCGCTGTTTTGACCTGTCTGGCTGTCACGCTGACCGGCGTGCTGCTCTTTGTGGACAAGCACGGCCCCCGCTATATCCAGATCGACAACAGCGAAGACTGAGCCTCGCATTTTTGAAACGCAGTCATCCCCCAGCCTGAACGGTGTGCCGCCCGGGCTGGGGGATGTTTGGCTTTTACGGCTTGTGCCGCCTGCTGAGAATGCCCCCGGATACAGAGCATCCGGGGGCATTCTGTCTTTTTAGTAATCTTTTTCGCAGCCCAGCAGGAACTTCATGTACGCGAAGGTCCGCTCCTGCCCGATGTCCCGCACCATCTTGAGCAGCTTTTCCAGCAGCGCTCTCGTCTCGGGGTGGAGCAGATAGTGGTCTTTGCTGTGCTCATAGTACTCCCAAGGGGAGGCGTCGGTGTACTTGTCGCCCAGATAGATCTGGCTGGCGGCCACACGGTCGCAGACCATCTCGCAGACGTACCGCAGGGGGATCTTCATACCGGTGAGGCCGGCTTTCGTGGTGCTGTAGTCTATCCAGTATTCGAGGTGATGCTTGTTGCGGCCCTTGTGGTGGAGCCATGCCGAGGTGTAGCCCCTGGCTTCCCGCTCCGCCTCATTGGGGCTGTGGTCGCCCTGATAGTAGATGCAGCCCGGGATGAACTCGGTGGGGCTGTACTTGCTCAGGTCGTGGGCAAGGCCCTGCTCGTAGAGCCCGCAGGCAAAGCAGTATTTCATCACCAGCAGCTTGTGCCGGGTGATGGTCTCAAAATGGCCTTTGATGTTCATGCGTTTCGCCACCTCACTGTCACTTTTCCCTCTTTGAGGTTCCGCAAATCGCCGCTCTCCGAGAAATCCTCCCGGTCGCGGGTCAGGCTGGGGTTATAATAGGGGTCGTCCAGAATATCCGCCTTGCCGTGGACGTCGTAGAGCCGCTGCTGCTCGGCGGCAAAGCGCGCCGCCTTGACGGGGTCTTTCTCGTCGCCGCCGCGGCTCTTGCTCTCGTAATGGGTCAGCTGGGCGTAGGGCGTCCACACGATGCGATAGCCCTTGTCCCGCACCCGGAGGCAGAAGTCCACATCGTTGAAGGCCACGGCAAACTTCTCGTCCAGCCCCTTCACCTCGTCCCACACGCTGGTCCTGACCAGCAGGCAGGCACCCGTGACGGCGGAGAAGTCCTGCACGGTAGCGGCGCGGAACAGATAGCCGCTGCCGCCCGCCTTCTTGTACTTGTGGCTGTGGCCCGCGTAGCCGCCCAGACCCGTGACGACGCCCGCATGCTGGAGCGTCTCGTCGGGATAGTAGAGCATCGCGCCGCAGATGGCCGCACCGCCGGGGTGGGCGCACTGCCGCAGCAGCTCGGTGAGCCAGTCGCCGTTCCGCACCTCCACGTCGTTGTTCAGCAGCAGCAGGTACTCGCCCTGCGCCGCCTTCCGTCCGAAGTTGTTGATGGCTGAGAAGTTGAAGCCCTTTTCCGGCCAGGTGACCACTTTCAGGCCCTCGTACCGCTTCTCAGCATCCTTATAATAGGCAAAGGTGGCCGGGTCGGTGGAGTTGTTCTCGATGACGATGACCTCGAAGTTATCCCACTCGGTCTTTGACCAGATGCTGTACAGGCACTTCTCGAGGTCGTCGGTGTGGTCTTTGTTGGGGATGAGGATGCTCACCTTTGGGTCGCCCTCGATGTCCCACTTGACCCGGTAGGTGCTGGGGAAAAGCCCATCCTCCACCGTGCCGGTGCGCCCGGTGCGGCTCAGATGGTCCGTCAGCGCCTTTTTCGCCGCCGCCGCCACATAGGGCTTGGCATCGGTGCCGCTCGAGGTCGAACCCGCATGGACCCGCCAGTAGTAGAGCACCTGCGGCAGATGAGCCGCACCGCCGGTCTGTTCGATGAGCCGGAGGAAGAGGTCGTGGTCCTGACTGCCGTCGCACTCGGGGCGTTCGCCGCCCAGCTGCTCATACAGCGCCCGCTTGAAGACTGCCAGATGACAGATGTAGTTGCAGCAGAGCAGATAATCCGGGGCATAATCGGGCTTGAAGTGTCCCACCATCGGCTTTTTGATGTCCTTGGTGAAGAGCGCCTCGTCGCTGTAGAGGAAACCATCCGGCTCACCCTTTTCGCGGAGCTGCAAGACAGCCTTACCCATCGCGTACATGGCGTGGGGGGCCAGCACATCGTCGTGGTCGGCGAGGGCGAGATATTCGCCCGTCGCCAGCGTCTCGGCGGCGTTGGTGTTGGCGGCGATGCCCTTATTTTCGACCTTTTTGTATACGATTCGTTGATTTTTCTGCTGATATTCCCTTACGACACGTTCCACCTCGGGGTGGGCGTCGTCGGAAGCGTCCGCGAGGCAGAGCTGACCATTGGGGGCGGTCTGGTTCACAAAGGAGCCAAGAAATTTCCGCAGGTAATTTTCGGGCGTATTATACAGTGGGGTCAGGATGGAGATGGTGGGCAGGCCGCAGTTCTCAGCGGTCTTGCCGGCCATTTCGGCGGCCTGAGCTTCCAGCACCTTTTTGCCGGGCAGATAGCGCGCCCGCTTGCCAAAGAAACGGCGGCGGACAAAGCCCGCGCCCCGCTTTACCATCGTGGGCAGGCCCTCGTCTTTCGTGAGCTGGACGGCATAGCCCATCAGCTCTTTGGCGCGTTTGAGTCGTACATTCATATCCAGTCCTTATGCCTCGCCCCGCTGCACGGCCTTATAGGCGTTGCAGACAGTCTCGGTGTCGCCGTTCATCTTGAGGTGGCCGTGGCTCAGCCATGCCACCTTGCTGCACATGCGCTCGATCTGCTCGATGGAGTGGGACACCAGGATCACCGTAGTGCCGCCGGCCATCAGCTCTTTCATCCGCTTTTCGCACTTCTGCTGGAAGAGGAAGTCGCCCACCGCCAGCACCTCGTCGGCGATGAGGATGTCAGGCTTGGTGATGGTGGCAATGGCAAAGCCGATACGGGCCACCATGCCGGAGGAGTAGTTTTTCAGCGGCACATCGAGGAAGTTCTGCAGCTCGCTGAACTCCACGATCTCGTCGAACTTCTCGTCCAGATACTTGGGCGAGAAGCCCAGGACCGTACCGTTGAGGTAGATGTTCTCCCGGGCGGTCAAGTCCATGTCGAAGCCCGCACCCAGCTCGATGAGGGGGGCGATGGTGCCGTTGACAGTCACTTTGCCCTTGCTGGGCTTGTACACGCCCGCAATGGTCTTGAGCAGGGTGGATTTGCCCGAGCCGTTCAGGCCCACAAGGCCGTAAAAATCGCCGGGCATGATGTCGAGGCTCACGTCCCTGAGGGCGTAGAACTCGTCGTACTGCAAGCGTCCCTGCACCATGGCAAGGAGGTATTCCTTCAGGCTCTCGTGCTTTTCGGTGGAGAGGTTGAAGCACATGGACACATTGTCCACTTTGATGATAGGTTCCATCGTTCTCTCCTCCTTCTTATATATGCAGCACGAAGCGGTCCTGTGTCTTGCGGAACATCTGGACGCCCACCAGCATCGAGATGAGGGCGCAGAGGCCGCAGACGAGGAACATGTTGATGTCCAGCGGGATGCCCCACATCAGGGTTCGGCGGAAGCCCGTGATATACCAGTACATCGGGTTCAGCTTGATGATCTGCTGCATGTTGAAGCCGCCGATGGAGAAGGTCATCTGGGTGGGGTCGTAGAAGATGGCGGAGAAATAGAGCAGCGCCGTGATAAAGACGCTCCAGATGTGCATGATGTCCCGGAAGAACACCGTCGCCGCCGCGAGGAAGAGGCCCACGCCGAGGCTGAAGAAGAAGAGGGTCACCAGCGGGTAGAGGGCTTCAAACACCGTGATATGGATGGGGCTGCCGGTGAACACCATGACCAGCGCCAGCGCCACGAAGCTGAAGACGCAGTTGACCATGGCGAAGCAGCACTTTTCCAGCGGGAAGACATATTTCGGGATATAGACTTTTTTCAGCAGGGAGGCCGCGCCGAGGACGCTGCTCATGCTGGTGGAGGTGGCCTCGTTGAAGAAGTTGAAGAGCAGCTGGCCGCACATCAGGAAGACCGGGAAGTTGTCGATGCCGCTGCCCCGCATATCCATCAGGCTGCTAAACACCGCCCAGTACACCAGACACATGAGCAGGGGGTTGAGCACGCTCCACACCACGCCCAGCACGCTGCGGCGGTATTTGAGCTTAAAGTCACGGCTGACGAGGTTCCACAGCAGATAGCGGTAGCACCACAGGCCGTTGAACATTGCCTTGAGTTTTTTCACAGGCGATCACCACTTTTCAAAATACTCGAACTTCTGGGCGGCAAAGGGCTCATGGAGCTTGTCCTTGGCGCTGGTCTTGTGCTCGCAGCCGCAGTCGGGCCACTGGACGTTGACGGTGGGGTCGTCGTAGGGGATGCCGCCCTCGCTGGTGGGGTCGTAGACATCCGTACACTTGTAGCAGAACTCGGCCACATCGCTCAGCACGAGGAAGCCGTGGGCAAAGCCCTCGGGGATATAGAACATCTTCTTGTTCTCTTCGGAGAGGGTCACGCCCACCCACTTGCCGAAGGTGGCGCTGTTGGGGCGGCAGTCCACGGCGACGTCGTAGACTTCGCCCCTGGTCACACGCACCAGCTTGCCCTGGGTGTGGTTCTTCTGGAAGTGGAGGCCGCGCAGCACGCCGCGGGTGGAGCGGCTCTGGTTGTCCTGCACGAATTCCTTGTCGATGCCGGCCTCGGCGAACTGGTCTTTCTGGTAAGTCTCCATGAAATAGCCGCGGTCATCGCCGAACACCTGCGGCTCAATGACGACGACACCGGGGATCTCAGTCTGCGTAAAGGTGAATTTGCCCATAATTATTTTCCTCTCTGTTTTGTTTTATCGTTTTTTGTTATTTTGTTGTATATGGAAAAGCCTTTTGCAGCTTTTTCGCGATTTTTAATGTTGCGAGGGCTTTTGCTTTTTGGTTTTCCGGAGGCGCATCACCCGCATCACGCACAGCGTGGCACAGGCAGCAGCTGCCGTGCAGGCCAGCGAGATGGCGATGAGCATTCCCGCCGTCCTGGCAGGCTTAACGTCAGAGGCCGTGTCCAGCTCTCTGCCCGCGTTCGCTTCCAGCAGCGCATCCAGCCCGGTGAGTACCGCCGGGACCCGGACACTCGTCGATTCCTGCTTATCGCCGCCATTGACGGTATACACTGCGTACACTTCCGGCGAAGTACCCAGAACGTATCGTTCGGGCAGTTCCAGCGACGCCGAGACGTCCCCCGCCGTCACGCCGTCGGCCAGCAGCAGCCGGACGCCGGGGTCGGTGACGGTCACCTTGCCCAGCGTTCCGCCGCCGCCCACGACTTCCACCTCTCCGGTCAGGCCCTGGGAGGGCAGGTCGGTGTAGCCGGTATAGCGTGCGAAAGCGTAGTCCAGCAGGGTGCGGACGTCGTTGTACTTATCGGTCTTCATCTCGCTCTGCATGGTCACGCAGATGAGGCGGACGCCGTTCTGTTCCGCGAGGCAG
The DNA here is from genome assembly GCF_017377665.1 of Faecalibacterium sp. Marseille-P9590. Classification (NCBI taxonomy): domain Bacteria; kingdom Bacillati; phylum Bacillota; class Clostridia; order Eubacteriales; family Oscillospiraceae; genus Faecalibacterium; species Faecalibacterium sp. Marseille-P9590. Next base: position 35,904 of record NZ_JAFREF010000012.1, on the reverse strand, counting down.
ACGTAGCTGTAGCGGGCGATGTTGGTGTAGCCTATCTTGGAGCCGCGGATGGCCGGGATGTAATACCGGCTGTAGCTCAGCCGCATTTTGTCCTGCTGGGAGAAATAGCGGGTCACCGGCTGGACATTCGTGGGCGCCATGGTGTACATCTCGAGCCGGGTGAAAATGGTCTCAAAGCCCGGCTGAGTCAGCGCCCATCGCAGAATTTGAGCCATGTCGTAGCAGCTGGTGTAGTGGTCATCGCCGCTGATGCCGTGGGGGTTGGCGAAGTGGGTGTGCTCGAGGCCCAGCGCCTGCACTTGGGCATTCATCGCGGCCACGCCGCCCTCGATGGTGCCGCCGCCGAAGTATTCGGCCAGCAGATTCGCGCCGTCGTTGGCACTGGCGATCATGGTTCCGTAAAGAGCGTCCTGCAGGGGGACTTCTTCCCCCTCCCGCAGGGCGATGTGGCTGGAATCGGTGCCTGCGAGGGAGTAGACGTCCTCGTGGGAGACCGTGAGCTTCACGCCGTCCCAGTTTCCCTGCGCCTTCTGGCAGGCAAGGCCCAGCGTCATCACCTTGGTGATGGACGCCGGGTGCAGTTCTTCGTTCATATTCTGCTGTGCCAGCACGAGGCCGGTGTCTGCATCAATGATGCAGTAAGCCTCCGTCGTGGTCAGAGCCGGACCCACCGCCCCGGCAGACAGCGCCGTGCAGAGCAGGAGCAACGCTGTAAGAAGTGCAGCGATGTATTTTTTCATTCGATCAATTCTCCACAAATCTTCATAGATAAACTTAGTATACCACACTTTCCCCTGCCTGAAAAGACACCTTTCATCCACACGGACATTGCAGCACCGGCTGTAATTGCCGCCCTTCCAGCGCCGCTTCCAGCGTCTGGGGCAGCAGCTCGAACCGCGCCTTGAGGCTCTGGGGCTTGGTGTTGGGGTCATCCTGCCCGTAAGGCACAAAATAATAGTGCTTGCGCTGGTAGAGCCGGGCGATGTTCTCCCCGGAAGCGCCCAGCCCGTCGTTTGTCGAGACAGCGATGACGATGGGACAGCCCACCCGGAGCAGACTCTTCGCCGCCAGCGTCACCGGCGTGTCGGAAAGGCCCTCGGCCAGCCGGGCCAGCGTGGCCCCCGTGCAGGGCGCGATAACGAGGGCGTCAGCCAGATGCCGTGGGCCGAGAGGCTCCACCGCCTGCAGGGTGTCCAGAACCGGACGGCCCGTCAGCCCTTCCAGCTGATGCCGCCAGCCGGAGGCCCGGCCAAAGCGGGTGTCCTGCCCCGCCGCAAAGCTCATCACCGGCAGAAGTTCCCACCCCTGCCCCCGCAGCGCACGGGCCGCATCCAGCGCCGCTTCCAGTGTGCAGAAGCTGCCGCAGACCGCAAAGGCCGCGCAGCGTCGTTTCTTCTCTATCATGATGCTTCCTCCCTCTGCCCGATCATATCGCACACTGTCCGGGCCACTGCCTCGCCTGCCGTCTCGGGCGCGCAGGCGGCGGGCAGGCTCAGCGCATGGATGGCTCTGTGGCCCAGCCGCCGGGCCGCGTCGAAGTCGGTGCCGCCGGGGCGGGACGCCAAATCTACGATAAAGCTCTGCGGCCGCAGCCGGGCCAGCACTGCCTCGCTGAGCACCGGCGCAGGCACCGTGTTCACCACTGTATCAAAAGCCGGCGCTATCTGCCCGAGCCGGTCGATGGGGATGCTCCGCAGCCCGAAGCTCTCGGCCAGCGCCCTCTGGGCCGGGCGGCGGGCCGCCGCCGTCACCTGCGCCCCCAGCGCCGCCAGCCGGACGCCCAGCGCCTGCCCCACCGGCCCGAAGCCGGTCAGCAGGATGCTGCTGCCCCAGAGGGTGCGGCTGCGCTCTTTCATCAGGATGCCGATGCACCCTTCCGCCGTGGGGATGGCGTTGCGGATGGTCAGCTCTTCCCGGGCGAAGTAGTCTACTAGTTCTACCCCGGCCTCGGCGGCGATGGCTTTCGCCTCCACCGACAGCATCCCGCCCAGCGCCAGCGTACCGGGCCTTGCGGCCCGCAGCAATTCGGCCAGCGGCGTCCGTGCCGCGTCCAGCGGCAGGGGCAGCAGGATATAATCTGCCACCGCTATCATCTCCGGCCCGCCCACACTGTACCCGGCCCGGGCCAGCGCCCGGGCCGCTGCGGCCTGCCGGGCGTCGCCGCCCACCACCGCAAAGCATTTCTGTCCTTCCACTGCAAGGCCCCCTCCCACATACTCGGTGTGCCATCCTATGCAGAGGCTGTGCCGAGGGTGCAAAAAGGCCCGGCAGACACTTTACAGCATCCGCCGGGCCTTACTTTTATTTGGGATTCAGGAGTGCGCCTCAGCGGCCGCAGCTCTCGCCGCTGCAATGGTCGCAGTCCTCTTCCAGCTTGCCCACGATGGGTTCCGGGTCGATGCCCTGACGACGGTAGTAGTCGGACAGAGCGGACTTGACGGCCTGCTCAGCCAGAACAGAGCAGTGGACCTTGATGGGAGGCAGACCTTCCAGAGCCTCGACAACGGCCTTGTTGGTCAGCTTCAGAGCCTCGTCAATGGTCTTGCCCTTGATGAGGTCGGTGGCCATGCTGCTGGTTGCGATCGCAGCGCCGCAGCCGAAGGTGAGGAACTTGACGTCAACGATGACGTTGTTCTCGATCTTGAGGTACATCCGCATGATGTCGCCGCACTTGGGGTTGCCGACTTCACCCACGCCGTTTGCGTCGGGGATCTCACCCACGTTGTGCGGATGTGCAAAATGCTCCATGACCTTTGCGCTATACATACCTGCCATTTTAGTTTTCTCCCTTCAGGCTGAAGTGACGGGCCGTGTTCTGGCCCTGCAGCCACATACAACTCATAGCACGACGGCGGGGAATGACTTCCTCCAGCACATCGCACAGATATTTCGCTTCTTCCATCGTGTTCTGCGGGCCAAAGGTGAACCGCATGGAACCGTGGCCGATCTCTTCCGGCACACCGATGCTCAGCAGCACATGGCTGGGGTCAAGGCTGTCGGAGTTGCAGGCAGAGCCGGTAGAGGCGCAGATGCCGTGCATATCGAGGTCGAGCAGGATGGTCTCGCCCTCCAGACCCGGGAAGCTGATGTTGGCGTTGCCGGGCAGACGATGCTCAAGGCCGCCGTTTAGACGGGCCTCGGGGATGTTCTTCAGGATGCGGTCGATGACGTAGTCACGCAACTCCTTCTCGTGGGCCATGCGCTCTTCCAGATGCTCGGTCGCCATCTCGAGGGCCTTGCCCATGCCAGCGATGCCGGCGACGTTCTCAGTACCAGCGCGGTGGCGTGCTTCCTGGCTGCCGCCGTCGATGAGGTTCTGGGGCCAGATGCCCTTGCGGCAGTACAGCGCGCCCATGCCCTTGGGGCCGTTGAACTTGTGAGCGCTCATGGACAGCATATCCACGCCCAGCTCCTTGACGTCCACGGGGATGGCACCCACAGCCTGAACCGCATCGGTGTGCATCCAGACGCCGTGCTTGTGGGCGATCTCAGCGATCTCCTTGATGGGCTGGATGGTGCCGATCTCATTGTTGGCCATCATGATGCTGATGAGGGCGGTGTCGGGGCGGATAGCAGCCTCGACATCCTCCGGACGGATGTAGCCCTCCGTGGTGGGCTTGATATAAGTGACCTCGAAGCCCAGACGCTCGAGAGCGGCCATGCTGTGCATGATGGCGTGGTGCTCGAAAGCGCTGGTGATAAGGTGCTTCTTGTTCTGGCGGGCCTTGGTGAAGGCAGTACCCTTCACAGCCCAGTTGTCGGCCTCAGAGCCGCAGCCGGTGAAGAAGATCTCGGACGTGGAGGCGTTGATGGCCTTTGCCACCTGTGCGCGGCCCTTGTCCACGAACTCCTTGGCCTCATAGCCCACACTATAATGGCTGCTGGGGTTGCCGCAGGCGCCGTTCAGTGCCTCGACCATCACAGCCAGTGCTTCGGGAGCGCAGGCAGTGGTAGCAGCGTTATCCAGATAAACCACTTTTTCTGTGTTTTCCATAGGAATGGTTCCTTTCTGCTAAAATACGGGAGCACCGCGCCTTCCAGGGGGCCGGGGCGCTGCCCGCATATATTCCATTTGACGGAATAGTTATATCATATCATTCCCTAGTATGTCAATGGGAATACTCGAATTTCGTGATTCAGTCACATTTCCGGCCTTTTCCGGTGAGTTTTCCCAGCAACACCTTCCATTTCGGGTAGCCCCAGCGCTTGTCTTCGTCGAAATCGTCGGCCAGCTTCCACGGGAAAGGGCTGCCGTCGAAGTAGAGATTTCCCGCTTCGTCCACGCGGTCCAGCTTTCGGGGCAGATAGTCCTCGTCGTAGTAGCTCTTGCGGCGGTCGGGCAGCGCCCAGTGGAGGGTGCCGTCGGCGTCCATCCCCTCGGCCCAGACGCCGAATACAAAGGTCGCCGCCTCGCCGTAGCAGTGCTGCTCCATCCGGATGGCACCGTCGTAGTAGAACTTGATGACTTCCAGCGTGCCGGACTCCTTTTTGCCGTCTTTGCCCAGCGTGGGGCGGTAGTCCTGCTGGTAGCGGCAACCGCAGTGGGTGCCGGCGAACTGTTTGGCGGTAAACATCTTCTGTCCTTTCTGCTTCTGCGCGCGCCGATGGCGCGGGGCGGGTTTTATTCTTTCGGTCAAATGGCTATGCGCTCCGCGCGAGCCAGAGGCAGAGCCGGTTTTTTCTTTAAGCTGGTTCTCGCGCTGGTGGCGCGGGGCTGGTTTTTTCTTTTGGTCAAGTGGCTTGCGCTCCGCGCGGGCCAGAGATAGGGAGGGGTGTTTCGAATCCCCCCTCCCTACCTCTGGACTCCACTCTCCCCGCAACGAGTTAAGGGCTGCTCGCCCTTAACGATTCCGAAGATGAGGTCGAAACGGAAAAAAGCTAGTCGCTGCGCTTAACGCTTTTTTCTCGTTTCTCCAATTTGCTGCTTCGCAGCAGACTTTACGCCCTTGCTGAACGTAAAGTTCTGCGAAAGCGTAACACCATCGGCGGAGCCGTAAACCGGAGAAGCCCAAAAAATGCGTTTAGCGAAGCGGCTAGCATTTTTGGGCTTCGACTTCCCCTTCGGGGTCTGAAAGGGGCGAGCAGCCCCTTTCTCGTGGATCCAGCGCGTCGAAATCGCTGGTGCTTTTCTGGTTCTCTTTTGGCACGCAAAAGAGAACTTAGCCCAGCGAAAAAGCGCTCTACCCCCGCGCCACCGGCGCGAGAAAACGCTCTCCATCACATTAGAAATGTCCCTCAAAGTCCCCTTCAATTTCATAGGGCCAGCTGAGGATGCCGCCCAAATCATAGATATTGGTATAGCCCAGCGCATCCAGCTTCTGGACGGCGTCAGCGCTGCGGCGGCCGGTGCGGCAGTAGACCAGCCAGGGTGCGTCCTTGTCGGGCAGCACCTCGGCAGCGCGGCTCATCACCTCACCCAGCGGCAGCAGCTTTGCGCCCGGGATATGGCCCACTGCGTACTCGTCCGGCTCCCGCACGTCCACAGCCTGTGCCTTTTTCGCGTCCAGCAGACGGATGGCGGCTGCGGGCTCGATCTTCTGTATCATAAGTGTCTCTCCTTATATCTCTTGTTGCATCATCTTATGATAACAGATATTTTTTGTTCTAGCAAGATGACTTTTCGATATTTCCGCGTCCGGAGCAAAAGGCAGGTTTTTTCACTTTCCAAAAGCGGGTAGTCGTGGTATACTGGAAGGCAAGCAAGGAGAGAACCGCTATGAAATTTTCCACCAAGAGCCGCTATGCGCTGCGGCTGATGGCCGAGCTGGCCCGCTACGCCCCGGGTTCTACCGTCTCGCTGAAGGAGATCAGCGAGCGCCAGCAGCTGAGCCTGAAATATCTGGAGCAGATCGTCACCCCGCTGGCCCGCGTAGGCCTCGTCAAGAGTGAGCGCGGCAGTCAGGGCGGCTACCGCCTGACCAAAGCCCCCGCCGACTACACCGCCGGTGAGATCCTGCGCGCCATTGAGGGCAGCGTTGCCCCCATCCCCTGCCTCGGCAGCGAGACCAACGAATGTCCCATGTCTGACCAGTGCTTCACTCTGCCTTTCTGGGCCGGGCTGGACGATGTGATCAACCAATACATCGACAGCGTCACCCTCGAGCAGCTGGCCCAGAGCCTGCCCGCCGTCAAAGAGGGCTGCGGCTGCTGCGGCACCAAGTCCTGATTTTTCCACCCCGGGATTGACTCCGCGTCCAAAAAAAGGTATACTATCTAAGTATCACCGCCGGGGTGTTGCGCAGTTGGTAGCGCGCCTGCTTTGGGAGCAGGAGGCCGCGAGTTCGAGTCTCGCCACTCCGACCAGACAAAAATAATCCGAACTTATTTCCAATAGGAGATGGGTTCGGATTATTTATTTTCTTCGGAAATCTCAATAGAGGTTCCCGGCAGAAGATGAAATCCGAAATCATAGATTGACCGATACAAACTAGACAATGATTTCAGGAGGACAGGATTATGAAGTACGATGCAAGAGCTTGCAAGTTTAACATGGACACCGGGTGCGTGGAGTTGCTACTCCGGGATGGGCGCAAAATTTCCATTGATTGCACCGGGGGCGAGGATGCGCTGGATGTCACTATGGCGCAGAGGGCAGAATTGGATTACCTCATCTACAACGACCCGCTGGCGTATGCTGAACTGATTCTGAACGGCGAACCGGAGGAATATTTGAAGAACGTGGCTGGGAGTCACGGACTAGAGGACTGAACGCAAAAACAGAGTGCGCCCTGCCGGACGCACCCTGAAAAATCCACACACGATAAGTAAGGCAGGGAGTTCCCCATCGGGAACTTCCTGTTTTTCTTTGCCGGAGAGATGAGCCTGTTCTGCCTGCCACGCAGCAAACTCCCGCTGACCTTCCTCGCTGTTCCAGCAGGCAAGAATCGCCGGGTAGAATGCCCGTGCCAGACGTTCGATGGCTTCATCGGGATAGGGGGAAGTGTTTGTGGACTTTTTCTTTTTGTTCAAACGCACGCTCCTTTGATCGTCCCACCGCAGCAAAGCCGGGCAAGAAAATCAAAGTTCCAATTTTTATCAGGCGCAAGGGCGCAGATGGCTTCCGCCCTGCACTTGCGGCTGGTGGCTCGTTGATGGCTTACAAGTGCCTGTCGTTATGCGACTTTTTCATCGTTCAGCAGTTCTTCAAACTGTGCCATATATGCCTTGTGCTGTTTGAGAATCTTCGTGGTCTCCACTTTCACATAGGCATCATCAGGCACCTTGGGGAGATACTTCATCAGGAAATCAACATCCTGCTGGATTCGCCGGACGGCAGCTTCCAGTGCAGAATAGTTGATTCCGTAGATTCGTTTCTGCGGAGCAGGGCGGTCCTCCGGGTGCAGAATCTCGTGCACGATCTGTTTGCGGTTCGGAAAATCTGCTCTGGCAAGACGGTGCATATCGGCATCACGGACTTTGAACTGCCCGGACAAGATTTTCTCCTGCATACCGGGTATCATCTGATCCATGATCTGAACGCCTCGCATGAACTTTTCAGAACGGGCAACATAGGATTCGCTGACATTGTGTTGCTCCGCAATCTGCTTACGGACGCTGTTTTCCGTAGCAGTGGGAGGAATTGTGTCATTTTGACACAATTCCTCTTGAACAGATTCCTGCGTGGCTGTCGTGTACTGATTGTTGCCGTTTCCACCGGGCTTTCGATGCTCTACACTGTACTGTTTTCCAATGAGAAACTTCTTCTGCTCCGGCGTGAGGTTGCGCCGCCCCAGCTGATTCTTGCAGATCCATGCGAGGACTTCTTCTCTGCTTTCAAACGGGAGCGGCATGGTGGAGAAAGAGATTTCAGGATGCTCCTGAACGATTTCATAACGATTATGACCATCAACAAGTGTGTTGTTCCACACGATCAAAGGAGAGAGCAGCTTGCCTTCCTTGAGGATGTTTTCTTCCAGCTGCTTGTATTCATCGTCCGTCAGCGGCGGAATCTGATTCTGGAACTCCGGGTCGATTTTCAAGTTGATCATACGCACACTCCTTTATCTCTCCTGCTGCGCCGGTTCTTCCTCCCGGAAAAAGGACGCAACATTCTGCTTTGCGGTTTTCAGCTTGAACAGTTCTTCCTTGGCTTCCTTGTACTGTTCGTAGAACTTTGCCTTTTCGGATGCCAGCTGCGCATACTCAGCTTCCAGCTTTTTCGGGTTGGGCAGCTTAGTGATATCGTTTGCCTTGAAATAGACTGCTGCCGCCCGGTACGCTGTCAGCTCTGCACGGTGCTGCTCCTCAAAAGCTGCGGGTCGCTTGGCGGTCTTGAACTGCTGTGCGATGTTCTTGGTGCTAGCGTAGGCTGCGACGTGATAGCGCAGCTCTTTGTTGGCCTTCATGCGACCTTCGAGGTCTTTCACCACCGCCAGTGCGTCGTGATACTTGGTTTCCAGTTCAGCGATGCGCTGGCTTAGAGCGTCCTCGTCGGTCAAGCCCTTTTCCTGCAGAAGATTCACGGTCTGTGCCATAACTTTGAGATTGTGTTTCGTGAGCCAACGCTTATAGCCAATGCCCTTGCCCTGCTTCAGCTTCGCTTGGATGTCGATCAGTTTCCTGATGACATCCTGCTTGGACTGCACCTTGGGTTTTCGTTCGGAGTTTGCCTGCAACGTGGAAAGCACTGCTGCCTTGTCGAATCTATCGCCGAGATGTTTCGCTCGGATGAACTTTGTTCTTCCAGCAGGCAGATAACTTAGGCATCCGCGACTTTCCTTGACGGCAATGCCGTAATGCTGCATGAGTCTATCGGAAAAATCCTCAAAACTCACAGCGCGATACAGCACCGAAGAAATCTGTTTCCGCAGGGTATCTTTTACGGTTTCAAACTTCTTCTGCCGGGGCGGTTGTCCAGCTGCGGTGAGGGCTGCGTTCTCACGGTCAAGTTTCAACTGGCCACGCCTACGCGCCCAATACTCAGCTTCGCTGACACGCTCTTTCGAGCCGTTGAGCAGGTCAATCTGGTACAGTCCGGCACCCTCACACAGCTCCATGACCTCAACACGCAAGTGCCGCATGGTCTGGGCGGTGCTGGAATGCTTCATGCCCTCGCGCCAGTCGCGGGGCTTCTGCATATAGGGTTTGCGCTCCACTTCTCGTGTTCGGATGCTGCCGATCACGATGTGGACGTGGATATTTCCCGAATGGTTGTGCCCATCCGGGTGAGTGCAGACGATGGCGGGATGACCGGGAAAGTTTTCTTTGCAGAACTGCAAACCGAGGGCTTGCGCTTTCTCCATGGTCAAGCCGTTTTCAACTGCATCCCGTGGGTCAAAGCTGATGATATACTGGTGGCTCTTGATATCTTCCGGGTGGTTGTTCTTGTTGTACTTTCGGTTTGCCAGCAGACAGGCAGTTGCAAACGAGAAATCGCCGCACTCAAGGGTGTCGAGCAGGTACGAATCCCGCAGCTTCGGCTTTCCCTGTTCATCCAAAAGTGGCTTCCCGGTGAACGCATCATGCTGGTAAACGAGGTACGTTTCGATGGCGGTGTAGTCCGAGTTTTTAGAGCTTATATGCTTGAGCGTTGCCATACAGTTCACCCAGAACTTTCTCGGCGTGCAGCCGAAATGCGGTCAGGTCTGCAAGTTCGTCAAGGAGTTTCGCCCGGATCTGCTCGGTGTCTGCACCGCCGGAATTGAAGTGCCTTGCAAGCTGGTTGAGGTTGCCGCCCACCTTGCTGCACTGGGCAAGCAAGGTGGAAACAGCGGTCAGGGTTTCTTCTCCGCCGCCTGCAACGATGACCGTTTTCTCGATCTTGACGTTGTGGATGGCACGGCGGATAAAAGTGGAGAGGGAGAGATTCAGGAGTTTGCAAGTGAGTTCCAGTGACGTTTTTTCCTCCGCTGTCACACGGAACTTGATGATGTGCGTTTTGTTGTTCGGCGTGTCGTGGCGGTGGGTCGTGCTAGGATTTGCTTTGACATTCGTTTTGGTCATTGTACCTCCTGTCTGTTCGATAACTCCTCGGTGAAGTTATGTAAAGCACGACACGCCGTTGCTGTTCGCACCGTCAGGTGCGAACCATGAGCAGGGTTTGGGGCAGGCACGCCCCAACAAGATCACTTCGGAAATGCAGACGCATTGAAGAAGTGAAGTCCCGGAGGAACACAAGATTTTCAAGAATTGAAAATTTGTGGCCACGGGACGGTTCTTGCCCTCTACCGCTGCGCTCAAAATCAACTTTCGACAAATGTTTCCGAATTGTTAAGGCGCAAAAATAAGTAGAGGTGGTGCTGCTCATGTAAGGGGGTCACCGTTTACTCCGAACGAAGTTCCTGCCCCTGTTTTGCAGCGGCGTTGTCCGGCTCGCCCACAGAAAGTGTAAGGTCATGGCACGGTATCACGTTCAGACGGCTTATGAAGGATTCAAGGTACAGCTTCCCGGAAAAGAAAAATACCGCCCACGCAGCGCAGCGATGGATTTTGTCGGGTGAATCGGCGGCAAAATGAATCGGGTGTGTTGCGGGACGGTACGTTCTTTCCGAGGTGATTATCCGCTGAAAGTGGTGGTTATCACGGTGAGAACCACCACTTTTTCAGCAGGATTTGGAATAAAGGGTATCATGGAAGCGTGGGTACGTCAAGATGGTTTTGCAAAATTTATCACGATAAAGCGACAATAGTAAGACTTCTGTTAAAACAGTTATTCTTTGTCGATAGTTTCTTTCCTCATCATTCGTGCAAAGTCAGCCAAAAAGAAAACCGGGCTGCTCTATTCATAAATGAAAGAACAGCCCGGTTGAAAGGGAGAACGCTCCTATCAGCCCATCAGTGCGCTCCACGCCATACTGAAAGGCATCACTAGGATCAAGGCAGGCATCAAGTCAACGAGGGGAACTGACTTGATTTTAGAGACGCGGAAACCCGCAGCCATTGTTAAAATGCCGCCGCAAGCCGACAAATCCGCAAACATTGTGGAGGTCAAATAAGCGGATAAAGTGCGACCAACCATGTATACGACAAGAAGAATCGCACACTGCGGCAAAGGAATTGCGCATATGGATTTACCCAAGGAAGCCGCAAAGATCATTGCCGTGAATCCATCAAGAACAGCCTTGGACATCAATAGGCTTGGATCGCCTGTGATGCCCTCTGTCAGAGTGCTGTACCATCCAAAGCCGGAACAGCAGAACAGCGCGACCGCTGTGATGTAAAATTCCATATCAATGTCCTCCCCACCAAGATGGAGTACCCGAACAAGGTTATGAAAAAATTTACTTGTCCACTGTTCAAGATGCAGAAGATGGCCAATCGTAAAGCCGACCAGAATCGCTAACACGACCGCAGTCATTCCAGATGCTTTGATAATGGAATTGACACCGATTGCAATGGAACAGAAACCGAAAAGAGTCGGCAGATTGTCTTTTAGTCCCCGCGGGAGAATCTTTCCAAGATATGTTCCCAGTAGACCGCCAAGCAGCACGGCGGCACAGTTTGTCAAAACCCCAATCGGCATATGTCAACCTCACATTCTTTCTTGTTACCAATCTTTTACCGCACCGTCAAAGGCACGGCGGGCAGCGTTGCTGCCACGTTCCCTCGCCGGATAAAGCTCCTCAGCATCATCTGCCAGCTCCACGCCAATGCCGGGAGCATCGGGGATGAGCATACAGCCGTTCCCATAACGCAGCGGCTCCTTGACCATCTTATCCTCTGCACCGTTCAGACAGAAACCGGGAAGTTCCTGAATGCCCAGATTCGGAATGGAAGCGCAAATCTGCAAACAGGCCGCCGTAGAGACCGGGCCAAGCGGATTGTGCGGAATCACTAGAACATCATGTGCTTCTGCCAGTGCAGCAATCTTCTTGCTGGTAGTGATGCCGCCCACAGCGCACACATCGGGACGGATATACTGGCAGACATGGCGAGCCATCAGCACTTCGCACTCACGCAGGTCAATGGCACGTTCGCCAGTAGCAATCGGCACACCGATTTTGCTTGCAACTTCGGCCATAGTATCTACATTGTCCGGCGGAACAGGGTCTTCCAGAATCATCGGACGGTAAGGCTCAACTGCACGACCAAAAGCGACCGCCTCCGGCAGTGTCATGCCGCGATGAACTTCCAGAATGAAATCGAAATCAGGGCCGACCGCTTCCCGGCAGACACGCACCTTTTCAACTTCCCGCTCGATGCGGCTGGAAAAGAACTCGCCCTTGCCGTCCGGAGAACTTGTGGGGCCGTTGCAGAAAATTTTAGCCGCAGTAAAGCCCATCTGCTGCAACTGCTGATACTGTGCAGCCAGCTCATTCTTATCTTCCGTGATGTGCATCACCGAAGCATAGACGCGCACCTTATCACGGGTCTTACCGCCCAGCAGTTCATAGACAGGAACACCCAGTGCTTTGCCTTTGATATCCCACAGCGCAATGTCAATGGCAGAAATTGCGCTCATGATGACCGAGCCACGGAAATAGACCGACCTCAGAAAATTTTGATTGAAATCTTCAATTCGGAAGGGGTCTTTTCCAATGAGATAGTCGGCAAATTTTTCAATTGCTGCTGCGGTCGCCTGCAGATAGCCCCAGTTGCCCGCTTCGCCCAAGCCCACGATACCAGCATCGGTATAGACTTGAACAAACAGATAATGCTTGGCAAAGCGCAGTTTTACATCTGTGATCTTCATGAATTATCCTCCTGCAAATGTTCCCGGAAGAACTGGATATGTTTTTTGAGTGCGCGCTCCCAACCGGGAGTGCGGTTTGTCGTGAACCCGTGCATGGCTTCCGGGATCCGCTGTGCTGTTACGCAGACACCTGCCTTGACCAGACGCAATGCAAAAGCTTCTGTATCGTCTCTCAGACTATCCTCGCCTGCGGAAAGGATAAGACACTCAGGAAATGCAGCAAGTGCAGTCTCATCTGCCTTGAGCGGCGAACACAGCGGATCGGCAGGATCGGCATCGCCAACATAAAAATCGGTATACAGTTTCTCCGTCTGGGCGCGTTTGACCCAGAATTCGTTAGTCTGCAACTCCGGTGAGAGCCGATTTACAGGATCGACCGTGTTGTCCACAGGAAAATATTCAAGCAATGCGCAGCAGGGCTTCAGGTGATGCGCTTCCGCATCTTTGATAAGTGCGGCAGCGACAAGATTTCCGCCTGCGCTGTGACCAGCCAGCACGATTTTTTGAGGGTCGATTCCAAGTTCTTCCGCATGATCAAAGGCGTAAGCGATGATACCGTACGTCTCCTCGACTGCTGCCGGAAACGCCTGTTCCGGTGCAAGGCAGTAGTCCACATCCCAGACAAGGCAGTTCAGCTGCTCCATCAGGGTGCAGCAATAGCGGCGGTCACGGTCAGTGCGGCCCTTGATAAAGCCGCCGCCGTGGAAGTTCAACAGCAGGGTTACTTTGGCAGGCAGATGTTCCGGACGTTCCTCGAACACATGGACTTTGCGGCCATCGGCCACTTCGACCCACATTTCTTTTTCGGTGCCGGGCAGAGCGGCCAGCTCTTCCGGGCTGACCGGACCAAATCGGTCGCGGCTGCGCACGGTATTGGCCATAGCGACTTTTTCTTCTAACGTCATAGGATTTTGCGCTCCTTTTCACAGGATCAGAATGCAGGAAGCACCGTCATGGTGTAGAAAATATAGACGAAGGGTAGGATCAGCGTGATGAGTGCACCGCTCTTGACGATGGCTTTCAGGTCGTAACCGCCGTCTGCCATGCACATGGGCACTGCGGGGGTAGCCATCGGGGTCAGGAAGGCAGTCAGAGAACCGGCATTGACAAGAATCACAAGGCCGGTGGGATTTGCGCCCAGAGCGGAGCAGGTCAGCAGGCAGATAGGAACGAAGACTGCGGAGACAGAACGGTTCAGCATGAACTGAGTGAGCAAGAAGGGGATGATAAAGAACAGGGCACCGAGGACATAGTTGTTGTGAGTACCACCAACGACTGTTGCCAACGTCTGACCGATCATGTCACCTGCACCGGTATTGGTCAGTGCAGTACCCAGAGCCAGTGCGCCGACAAAGAGCATCAGCATATCCCAAGGAATATCGCGGAGAGCGGACTTCTGATCGACTACGCCGAACAGAACCATCAGCAGACTGCCGACCAGCGCAACGAACCAAGTGGTCAGATGCAGCTGAGGTGCAAAGATCAGGCAAATAATCGTTGCAAAGAACAGGAAGATACCAATCTTATCCACAACAGGGCTGAGCTTCTGCTGAGCTTTGCCAGAATCCTTTTTCTCCAGTGCCTCAATGGGAACGACCGGCTGCTTCGGAGTAAACTTCGGGCCAAGGAAAATTGCCCAGAGAGGAACAACGATAAGGACAGGCCATGCGGCGATCGTAAAATCAATGGGACGGACACTCATTCCAGTAAAGCCATAGGTTTCCATGAAACCAGTGAACTGACCAGCCATCTGGATAGAGGTTGCCAGTGGAAGGATACCGCAGCAAGCCACACAGACGACCATAATGGGGAACATATACTGCGTACGGCTGTTTCCGGTCTTGTCGCACAGTGCTGCCAGCAGAGGGCTGATGATCGCATAAACGACCATGGGGCTGGAAATGAAGTTGGTGAGCAGAACTGCCAGAAGGATGTAACCAAAGTAAGCCATTTTGAAGCTGCCATGCGTCAGCTTCATGATGCTGTTACACATACCGTCCACCAGAGAGGTACGGCGGAAACCCGCTGCTACAATAAACATACATGCCATCAGCAGGGTGTTCACATTAGAAAAGCCGGACAATGCACCGGCATCATCAATACAGCCGGTGATGTACAGGGCGGCCATTGAGATCAATGCAGTAAGCCACATGGGGATCTTGTTCAGCATATAGCTGACCAGCGTTGCCGCAAAGATCACCATACAGATGATCATTTGAGTATTCATAGATTTGTTTTCCTTTCCTGATATGAAAACGGTTCGATTTCAATTCGCTTGCTGCCCGGGCAGGCTCATTGTGGACATTTTAACAAAGCAAATTTACTCTGTCGATGCAAAAATTTGTATCTTTTGGCACCCGTACAGAAATCAAATCTTGTCAGGAAAGCTATGACATCCTGAAATATCAGAATAAAATCCAAATATTTCCCCTGTGCGCTTTGCCAAATCGAGAGACTCTCCCTTAGTCAAAATGTCAAATTCTAAGTAAAAAATTTATTGATAGGCCTCAAAAAATCAGTTGACAGGAGATATTTTATCGTTTATTCTGAAAAAGACGATTCACCAATGGAGCACACTCCAAAGATTTGACATAGGGAAAATATTTGGATTTTGGGAGAGAAAGAGATGGATTTAGCCAATTACAAAATGGAATGGCCGCGTGAGAGGCTTACTGTGCGATGCTTTGCACACGATATCATGAATTATCGTTACCACTGGCATCCAGACGAATATGAGCTTAACATTTTGCTGCATGGCAGTCAAGAGTACTGCCGTGGAACGCAGAATGTTGTACTGGAGGAGGATGACGTTCTGCTCACTCCGCCGGGAGTAGGACACGCCTCCTTTGGTCAACAGGCAAATACTACTGCCATCGTCCTGCATTTTTCAGCTACAGCGATTCGTCCATTGCTTAAAAAGGGTGGCGTCTACCACTTTCCTTCCTGTCTTTCAAACGCTGGAACACACACAGAAGAACGCTACCGTCATATTCGATTTTATGCCAGCCAGATTTTCATGCTGATGCAGCAGAACAGTCCATATGCACAGCTGGCTGTCAAGGCAAGCCTCGACTTGCTGCTCGTTATACTATGCACAGAGTTTGAGCCACAGCGATTGAACGAAATGCCGGAAGATGAGCAAAGACGTTCTGCAATTCGCCGCCTTTTAGCATATATTGAAGAACATTACGCAGAAAAGCTCACTCTTGAAAATCTTGCAGATTTTGCCCAGTACAACCGAACCTATGTTTCAACCCTGTTCAAACAGGTGGTTGGTGTTAATTTTCATGAATATCTGAGCCGTGTGCGCTTCCAGCACGCTTTGAGTGACTTGGCATTGACCAATGATGGCCTGACAGATATTGCTTTGCGCAATGGTTTTGCCGATTTGAAAACCTTTAATGCACGTTTTCGCTCCACACTGCACCGCACACCCACCGAGTATCGTGCGCAGCTGTCCCCCGATCGGGTGATGCGAGTCGACAGTCGTAAACTTCTTCCGTCCGAAGACCCGATTTTGCAGGCCAAATTGCGAGCATATCTAAAGGTAGGGTGCTAAGATGGCTGAAATCACCGGAGTGGCTGCTATTTCACATTGGGATATCTTTCAAAATTGTCCTTGCAAACCCCTATGAAGTGTGGTATATACATTATACGAAACAACATCCTGAATGAACGACCTACCGTTCGATGATATATAAAAGAAAGGTGCTTGCTATGAATGCTGTGATTTATGCCCGCTATTCCAGTGACAACCAGCGCGAAGAATCCATCGAAGGTCAGATTCGGGAATGCACAGCCTACGCAGAAAGAAACGGTATCACGGTGGTCAGGCACTACATTGACCGTGCATTCTCCGCTAAAACAGATCATCGCCCGGATTTTCAGCAAATGATTCGGGACAGCAACAAAAAATTGTTTGAAATCGTTCTGGTCTGGAAGTTTGACCGCTTTGCCCGGAATCGTTTTGACAGTGCGAACTACAAGATGATTCTGAAAAAGAACAATGTACACCTGATATCGGTCATGGAGCCGATTGCTGAAGGCTCGCAAGGTATTCTTGTGGAAACACTGCTGGAAGGCATGGCAGAATACTACTCTGCTGAGCTATCTGAAAAGGTCATCCGTGGTCAGACGGAAAATGCCCTGAAAGGCAAATGCACAGGCGGCACCGGAACGATTGGCTATAAAATCGACGCAGATAAGTTCTATCGTATCGACCCACTGGTCGCTCCACTTGTATTAGAGGCTTTTCAGCGCTACGATAATGGTGAGAAAATCGTTGAGATTCTGAACTATCTCAACGCAAAAGGCGTTCGTAATATGCTGGGTGGAAAGCTGACGTGCAGCAGCATGAACACCATGTTGAAGAACCGCCGTTACATTGGAGAGCTTTCTTTCCGGGATACCGTTGTGCCAGATGCGATTCCTGCTATCGTCCCGAAAGACCTGTTTGACCGTGTTCAAAAGCGTTTGGAGAAAAACAAGCGCGCACCGGCTCACGGAAAGGCAGATGAGGAATACTTGCTGACTACCAAGCTGTTCTGTGGCAAGTGCGGAGCATTGATGTTTGGCGAAAGCGGAACAAGCGCCACTGGACGAACCTACTATTACTATAAATGTGCTACTGCCAAGCGGCGCAAAGGCTGCAATAAGAAAACCGTACAAAAGGAGTGGCTGGAGAATCTGGTCGTCCAAGAGACGATGAAGCTGATTCATGATGATGCAGTTATCGAAAGAATCGTTCAGCTGGTCATGGATTTTCAGAATCAGGAGAACACTACGATTCCGCTCTTGGAAAAGCAGCTCCGAGAGGTGGACAGGAAACTGGACAACCTGATGAAAGCAATCGAGGAAGGCTTATTCACCCGAACGACCAAGGAACGTCTGGATGCCTTGGAAGCTCAGAAGGATGAGCTGACTGCAAAAATCGCTGATGAAAAACTGCGAAAGCCATCCTTCAATGCCGATTTCATCCGGTTCTGGCTGATGAAATTCAGAAAGTTCGATATATCGCAGCAAAAACAGCGCAAAGCACTGATTGAGATTTTTGTGAACGCCATTTTCCTGTATGATGACCGGATGCTGATCACGTTCAACTACAAGGATGGCTCTCAAACCATCCGCTTTGAGGATGCCTTGACTACCACAGAAACAGTGGGAAATAGTTCGGATTTGTCCGGCTCTGCTCGATAAAAGGAAAAACCGCGAAGAGCTGCAGGAACATCTGCGCTTTTTGCGGTTTTTGTTCTGTATTTTTGCTTAAAAGCCGACTGGAATGCACATAAAAAGTGTGATATACTTATCTCACAAACTAACCAAAATCAGGAGGTATCCCGCCATGCCCAGACCCAAAGGAAGCAAGAATAAAGTCAAGACCACTAAAGTGACCGCCGACTTCGCCGCACAAATCGCAGCAAAGCAGGAAGAGAAATCCGCCGTGGAGGCTGAGATCCTGAAAGTGGCTGCCAGCATCGAAGAGCTGAAGACCGACGTCAAGTCGCTGAACGCCGACCTGAAAGCCAAAAAGGCCTCTGTCAAGAAGCTCGACAAAGAAGTAGCCAAGCTGGAAGCCAGACAGGCCGCTGCCGCCCAGAAAGCCGCCGAGGCATCCAAGAAGGCCGAAGCCGAGGATGTGCTGAAAAAGCTCCTCGCCAGCGGTGTGAGCGCCGACGAAATTCTTGAGAAGCTGAAATAATATGATTCGTGACATCTGCAAAGACGAGCTTTTTCTCGCCCGAAAAGCCGCGCCTGCCCTGCCGGAAGACCTGCCCATCGCGCAGGACCTGCTGGAAACGCTCATCGCCCACAAAGACGGCTGCGTCGGCATGGCAGCGAACATGATCGGCGTCGCTAAACGCATCATCGCATTCGAGAGCGAGGACGGCTATCTCGTCATGTTCAACCCGGTCATCCTCAAAAAGTCCGGGCCGTATGAGACGGAGGAGGGCTGTCTCTCCCTCACCGGCACCCGAAAGACCAAACGCTGGCAGACCATCAAGGTGCAGTGGCAGAACGAAAAGTTCCAGCCCCGCATCAAGACCTTCTCAGGCTGGACAGCAGAGATCATCCAGCACGAGCTCGACCACTGCGACGGCATCATTATCTGAGATAACAAGCGGGAATGCTGCAAAACACAGCATCCCCGCTTGTTTGATTCCCTCTAAAATATCCAAAAGTTTCACGTTTTATCTATTGATTTCCTTTTTCAGGGATGGTATCCTTATCATCAGTCATTTCGACCCGATCCTCTGAAACAGGAGTTATTCTATGAAGAAAAAATTGATTTCCCGCATCGCTGCGGCAGTCGGGATGTGTGTTGCCGTTGCAGTTGCGATCCCTGCTGTCTCCGTACTCAATATGTTCCGCTCTGTGTCCATCGCTGCCGAGCCTTCTGACGTATCCAGTTCGTCCGAAGCCGCATCCGAGAGCGCCGACGCATGGGACCAGCTCTTGACCGACACCAGCAACAGTGAATTTGCCTCTGTCATCGAGCTCGTCGCAGAGGAAAAGGCTGCCTCGGAAGAAGCCGCTGCTTCTGAGGAGGCCGCCGAAAGCGCCCCTGCATCCAGCACTTCTGCTGACAACAACTCTTCCAGTGCAGCTTCTTCCTCCAAGGCGACATCCGAGGCATCCTCCACCGGGCAGACTGCCGCACAGGAGCCGACTGCCTCCCATCCGGCTGCTTCCTCGTCTTCCTCTTCCGCTCCCACCCCTCAGAACGAGTGTGACGCACAGCTTGCACAGTATCTTCTTCAGATGGAAAAGCTGCAGAAAAAGTTCCAGTCGCAGCTCTATTCTGTCATCTGCGACGCCTACGATGAGTACATGGAATACCCCGCCGAAAAGCACAGCCTCGGTCTGAAAGTCTCCATCGTTGTTTCCAAAGGCGGCAAGCTGACCTCCATGCAGAGCGCCTGCGACAAGGAATTCAATGCGCTGCTGTCGGAGATGCGCACCTGCCTGCGGGAGAATGGCCGCGACCAATCCCTCGCCGACAATGCACAAAAGGCCTACGAGAGCGCCAAGGCATCCATGGTCAAGGAGCTGAAAAACGTAGTCTACAACACTGCCGTCGGAAACGGCAGCGGTGGCTCATGGATACAGTCCCATCGCAATATGGCCTGAGTGCACAAAGATGATACGACAAAAGCCCTGCGGCACGCCGCAGGGCTTTTCTGCTGTCTGATTTACTTAGGCTGACGGCCGATATAGGCGAGAATGCCGCCGTCGGCGTACAAAATCTGACCGTTCACGAAATCGGAGGCGTGGGAGGCCAGGAAGACGCAGGGGCCGACCATATCTTCCGGGTCGCCCCAGCGGCCCGCCGGGGTCTTGGCGGTGATGAACTGGTCGAAGGGGTGACGGCTGCCGTCGGGCTGGACCTCACGCAGCGGGGCGGTCTGGGCGGTGGCGATATAGCCCGGACCCATGCCGTTGCACTGGATGTTGTACTCGCCGTACTCGGAGGCGATGTTCTTGGTCAGCATCTTGAGGGCGCCCTTTGCGGCGGCGTAGGCGGAGACGGTCTCGCGGCCCAGCTCGCTCATCATGGAGCAGATGTTAATGATCTTGCCCTCGCGCTTTTCCATCATATCAGGCAGGACAGCCTTGGAGCAGTTGAACGCACCGCCCACATGGACGTCGATGACCCGCATGAAGTCGGCGTGGCTCATCTCGACCATCGGCACCCGCTTCATCAGGCCGGCGTTGTTGACCAGGATGTCCACCGGGCCGACCTCGGCCTTGATCTTCGCCACCATCGCGTTGACGGCGTCCTCGTCGGAAACGTCTGCGGCATAGCCGTGAGCGTCAATGCCGGCGGCTTTATAAGCAGCCATTCCCTTCTCAAGGCTGGCCTCGGAAGAGCAGTTGAAGCAGATGGTGGCACCGCACTTGGCCATGCCCTCTGCGATGGAGAAGCCGATGCCGTGCGCACCGCCGGTGACGAGGGCGACCTTGCCCTTCAAATCGAAAGCCGATAAATCCATTGTATTCCTCCGTCAAAGTTAAATATTTAGCAAAACGCCCCGCATCGGTCTCCCGATGCGGGGCGTTGTATGGTGTACTTGTTTAGCGCAGGTCGGTGGTAGCGATGTTGTCCATGTCGTCAAACTCCATGTTCTCGCCGCCCATTGCCCAGATAAAGGTGTAATTGGAAGTGCCTACGCCGCTGTGGATGCTCCAGGAGGGGCTGATGACAGCATCCTCGTTATGCATCACGATGTGGCGGGTCTGCGTGGGCTCGCCGCACATGTGGAACACCACCTGCCCCTCGGGCAGTTCAAAGTAGGTGTAGATCTCCATCCGGCGCTCATGCGTGTGGCTGGGCATGGTGTTCCAGTTGGAGCCGGGCTCCAGCTCGGTCATGCCCATGCTCAGCTGGCAGGTCTTGAGCACGTCGGGGTGGATGAACTGATTGATGGTGCGCTTATTGCAGGTCTCGACGCTGCCCAGAGGACGGTGATTTGCATCAGCCATCTTGATGAGGCGGGTCTCGTAAGAGCAATGTGCCGGAGCGGAGACCATATAGAATTTTGCCGGATGCTCGGGGTCTGCGGAAGCAAACGTAACTTCCTTGGTACCCTGGGTGATATACAGGCAGTCCTTATAGCCCAGCTCGTACTTCACACCGTCGGCCACCACGATGCCCGTGGAGTCCTTGCCGATGTTGAACATACCGATCTCGCGGCGCTCGAGGAAATAGTGGGTGCCAAAGTTGGCCCAGACGTCGATGCCCTTGTCGATGGAGACCGTCTCGTGGACAGGCATACAGCCCAGCGTGACCATGCGGTCCACATGGCTGTAGACAGCCACGACTTCATCCGCCTTGTACAGGCCGGTGATGAGCATCTCGTCGCGCATCTCCTCGGTGGTGTAGCGCTTGAAGTCTTTCTGGTTGCAGGAATAACGGATATCCATAGCGGATCTCCTTTCCTGCTTAGCGCTGGATACGGCCGGAACCGTCGCCGCCAGCCAGCTTCTCGACCTCGGAGACAGTCATCATGTTGTAGTCGCCCTCGATGGTGTGCTTCAGAGCAGAAGCAGCAACAGCGAACTCAACAGCATCCTGAGTGCTCTTGCCGTTCAGCAGAGCGTAGATCAGGCCGCCGCCGAAGGAGTCACCGCCGCCAACGCGGTCGATGATCTTCAGCTCGTACTTCTTGGAGAAGCAGTACTCGTTGGAAGCGACATCGTACAGCATAGCGCTCCAGCCGTTCTCGGAAGCGTTGTGGCTCTCACGCAGGGTGATAGCGACCTTCTCGAAGTGGAACTTGTCAGCCAGCTGCTTGGCGACGCTCTTGTAGCCCTCAGCGTTCAGCTTGCCGCCGTAGATGTCGGTAGCCTCAGCCTCGATGCCGAACACGTCCTTAGCGTCCTCCTCGTTGGAGATGCAGACATCAACGTACTCGCACAGCTTGGTCATAGCCTCACGAGCCTGGTCACGGGTCCACAGCTTGCCGCGGTAGTTCAGGTCGCAGCTGATCTTCACGCCGTGAGCCTTAGCAGCCTTGCAGGCCTCCAGGCAGATCTCGACGACATTTGCGCCCAGAGCCGGGGTGATGCCGGTGAAGTGGAACCAATCGACACCCTCGAAGATCTTATCCCAGTCGAAATCGGAAGGCTGAGCCAGCTGGATCGCGCTGTTGGCACGGTCATAGATGCAGACAGAGCCGCGCTGAGAAGCGCCCTTCTCGTTGTAGTAGATGCCGACACGGTCACCGCCGCGGGTGATCATGCTGGTATCGACGCCGTAGCGGCGCAGGCTGTTGACAGCGGCCTGACCGATAGCGTGTGCGGGCAGCTTGGTGACGAAAGCTGCGTCCAGGCCGTAGTTAGCCAGAGAGACAGCGACGTTAGCCTCGCCGCCGCCGAAGGTGAACTCCAGGCTGTTGGCCTGAACGAAGCGCTCGTAGTTGAAGGGCTGCAGACGAACCATCAGCTCGCCAAAGGTAACGACTTTCATAGTGTTTCTCCTTTATGTTTGTATCATCGGATGATCCCGCCGCGGCGGGTCTTGACGGAAAATTCAGACTCAGGCCTGGACCAGGTGGAATGCGAAGCCGGCGATCTCGCCTTCCATGTAGCAGGCGACGGTCTTGCCGTTCTTGACATTCTTGCTGTCGAGGTCGAACTTCACGCCGCGCTGAGACAGGTGGTAGATAGCGCGATCGACGTTGTTGCAGCCGATGGCGATGTGGCCGTTGGTGCCGCGGCCCGGCTTCTTCATGATCTCAAACTCCTTGTTGCCCACGAAGATGCTGGAGTTGCCCGGAGTGACCTTCATGTTCAGCATGGTGGAGATGAGACCTGCGATCTTGGCAGCCTCTTCCTCGTTGCCGGTGTTGATGCCGACGTGGATGAGGTGCAGGCCCAGCATGGTGTCAACAGCTTCCTTGCTCTGAGCGGTGATCTTTGCCCAGTCGCCGGCCTTGATGACGTCGCTCTTGCACATCCAGGTGCCGCCGACAGCGAAGATCTGGTCATAGCCCAGGTAGTCGTTGACGTTCTTGGCGTTGACACCGCCGGTGCACATCCAGCGAGCGCCCTTCAGGGCAGCGCCGATGTTCTTCAGCATACCAACACCGCCGTTTGCCTCAGCGGGGAAGAACTTCAGAGCCTCGCAGCCCATGTTCATAGCCTGCTGCATCTCGCCTGCGGAAGCGGTGCCGGGCATCATGATGCCGCCCTTGTCGATAACGTGCTTGCAGACCTCGGGGTCGAAGCCGGGAGCAACGATGAAGGAAGCACCAGCAGCCATAGCGCGGTCAGCCTGCTCGCAGGTCAGGACAGTGCCGGCGCCCAGCAGCATCTCGGGCATCTCCTCGTGGATTTTGCGGATGCACTCCTCAGCACAAGCGGTGCGGAAGGTGACCTCAGCTGCGGGCAGACCGCCCTCAGCCAGAGCCTTGCACAGGGGCAGGGCCTCGTCTACGCTGTTAAAAGCAATAACAGGGATAATGCCGATCTGATAGACCTTTTCTACGATGGGATTCATAACGCATTTCTCCTTTTTAACATTTGCATGAACTCCTGCGGCTGAGGGCCCCGATGGGCATACCTTCCCCACCGCACATTCGTATCTTTAGTATAAACGAGAGCGGGCCGTTTGGTAATGCTCAACAAGCACAATGTTTTGCATAAGAGCTTGTATACATTGCACAAAAACGCCGAAGCTGTGCTTCTCAGAGCCCCAGACGGGCAAAAATCTCGGCCACACCGTCGTGGTCGTTGTCGTTTTCGCTGACGATGTCGGCCAATTTTCGGATGTGCTCCATGCCGTTTGCCATCACGGCGGCGACGCCTGCCTTTTCCAGCATGGCGCGGTCATTCTCGCTGTCGCCCACAGCCAGCGTGGCCTCGCGGGGGATGCCCAGATGGTCGGCCAGCGCCAGCAGACTCTCGCCTTTGTTTACTCCGGCGGCGGTGACTTCGATGTTGTCGGGCGCCCCCTGCACCACCTCGACGCCCTCGATGGCCGTAAAGCGGGGCAGATACTGCTGCGCCTCTTTCACCGAGTGGAAGAACATGCAGAACTTCTCCACCTCGTGGGCGTGGCGGCTCATCCACTCACTCTGGTCACGCAGGATGGTGAAGCGGCCATCGTTGGGCTGGATGGCCTCTGTTCCCTTCACCGCCGCCAGACGGGCGAACCGCTCGTCGAAAAAGCGCTGCTGCACCGTGTCGCGGAGAGCGCGCCCGTCGCTGAAGATGTTCAGCCCGCCGGGCAGGCCGTGGAACGCCTCGTAGACCTCCCGGGCCTTTTCCACCGGGAAGCACCGCCGGACGATGCACTCCGGCTGGCTCGTCTCATGCTCTGCGGCGTTGGCATACCGGCTGTAGACACAGCCCAGCGGGTCGCCGCCGAGATCCCAGACCGCCGCACCGTTGGAGGTGAGAGCATAATGCACCCAGGGCTGTTTCGCCACTACCGGCGGCAGGCTGGCCAGCGGGCGGCCTGTAGCCGGGATGACCACGACGCCCCGGTCAGACGCCTCGGACAGCACCTTCTGCGTGTAGGGCGAGACTTCGCCGTTGCTGTTGAGCAGGGTGCCGTCCAGATCGAGGGCCGCAAGAAGGATGGGGTGAGATGAAGTAGACATGAAAGCTCCTTTGCGCTTGTAAGTACACGTTTTCTGCCCCAGCGGGACAGGCTGTCTTTATTTTATAACAGCAAATGGATTTGCGCAAGTCGGCCAAGTGTGGTAAAATGTATCATCGTATGATAAAAATAAGGAGCTCTCCATGAAAACTTCTCTTTTTCGCGCACGGCCCCACCTGTGGTATCAGCTGTACTGGGTGGTCTACCTCATCTGGTTCTTCTGGCTGGACCTCACCGTCACCGACCCGAAATATATCATCCACAGCCCGCTGGACGATTTCATCCCCTTCAACGAGTGGTTCATCTTTCCCTACGGCAGCTGGTTCTTCCTGCTGGCGGGCGTCACGGCACTGCTCTGGTGGTTCGACACCGCCAGCTATGATAAGCTCTGCCTCATAATGTTCTCAGGCATGACCTTCTGCCTCATCCTCTATATGGTGCTGCCCAACGGCCTCGACATCCGCCCCACGGTGGAAGAAGTGGGCCGCAGCAACATCGCCATGACTCTGATGCAGCTCATCTGGAAAGCCGACGCTTCGGTGAATGTCTGCCCCTCCATCCACTGCCAGAGCTCGGCCTGTATGGCCATCGCCTTCTCGGGCAGCACGCTGGCGAAAGACCGCCCGTGGCTCAAAGTTCTGGCCTTCGGCTGGGCGGCGCTCATCTGCGCGTCCACCGTCTTTACCAAGCAGCACTCCATCATCGACGTCTTCTGCGGGCTGGCCGTGGCATTCATCTGGGTGCCGGTGCTCTATCTCCGCCCCCGGAAGCGTTGAAATTTTTGGTAAAATATACAGTTTTTTGTTGCCGCTGCTCTTGACGGCGCTGATGCCCGCGGGTACAATGGTGGTAGCTGATATATCACATTTCCGGGCATTGCCCGTTTCAGAAGGAGCGTGACTGCAATGGCATCACGAAGCGCACGGGAGGTCGCCTATGAGACCATCCGCAGCCGCATCATCACCATGGACCTCAAGCCCGGCGACGAGCTGAACGACCGGGAGCTGGCCCAGGAGCTGGGCATCAGCCGCACCCCCATGCGGGAAGCCCTCATCATGCTGAACATTGCCCACATGGTGGTCATCAAGCCCCAGAGCGGCACCCATGTGGCCCCCATCGACCTCAAGCTGATGGAGATGGAGCAGTTCGCCCGCTTCACGCTGGAAAAAGAGATCCTGAACCGCATCCGGGGCCGTCTGACTGCCGAGCAGGAAGCCGCCTACCGGCTCAACCTCGAGAGCTACCGCCAGCTGGAGCGGGACCCCGACGCCGAAAACCGGGAGACCCGGATGCTTGACCTCGACAACGCCTTCCATCGCCGGGCCTTCGAGCTCTGCGGCATGGAGGAGCACTTCGACCATATGCTCTCCACCTTCCAGCACATCGAGCGGCTGCGCAAGTTCAGCCTGCAGACCGAGGAGAACAAATCCGTCTGCGCGGCCCACACCCGCATCCTCGAAGCCGTCCTGCGTGGCTCCGAAGAAGACCTCAGCCGCGCCCTCAGCGACCACCTCAACCGCTACAAGCTCTCGGTGGAGCAGGCCCGCCAGCGCCACCCGGAGTATTTCACGGAGGGGACGGTCCGCCCGGTGGATTACCACATCTGAATCTGGCACAACACAAAAACGCCGCACAGCGTCTCAAAAATCGCTGTGCGGCGTTTTCTTATGCATTATGGTTCAGAAGCTCAGACCTTCTCGATGGTGATGCTCCACTCGCTGGTCATGGCCTCATCGACGTCCAGCACCTCGTGCTTACCCTCTTCGTTGACGCTGTTGGCCCAGCCGTTCCAGGGCTCCATGCAGACGAAGTTCTCGGCATCCTGCTGCCAGAGCACGCCCTTGTCGAAGGTCTCGTCAGCGTCCACAGTGACCTTGTGGCCGTTGCCCTTGTCGGTGAAGGTCATGGGGAACTGAACACCGGTCAGCAGGCGGATGGTGTTGTCTGCGCCCTCCTTGCGGGTGAGGGTGATCTTCTCGGGAGCGGCGGGCTGCTCACCCTTGGCGTTCTCGGAGCAGGTGGCGCACTTGATGTCGAAGTCCACGTTCTCCAGAGCGGAAGCCATGAAGTAGGGGTGGTAGCCGAAGCTGAAGGGCATCGGCTTGTCGCCCTCGTTGATGACGGTCAGGCTGATGGCGGCCTTGTTGCCCTCGAGGTTGTAGTTCACCAGCAGGGTGAAGTCGAACGGGTAGAGGAACTTGGTCAGCGGGGTGGATTCCAGAGCCAGCGTCACGCCGTCGGGGCCGACGCTCTCCACGTCCCATGCGCACAGGTCCGCGAAGCCATGGGTCTCCATGGGGTAAGCCTTGCCGTCAAAGTTGTGGACGCCGCCGTCGGGGTTGCCGCAGCTGGGGAAGAGCACCGGCACACCGAAGCGGGGGCGGTTGCACTCGGAGAAGTTGGGGCGGCGGGTCCAGATGTACTCGTCGCCGTCGAGGGTGAAGCCGGTGATCATACCGCCGCGCTCGGGGGTGATGGTCAGGCTGGTCTTTGCCACGGGGTCGGTGATGACGTACTGCTCATAGCATGCACCGTTCTCGGTGACGTACTGGGTGGTGATCTGGTTCATAAATTTCAGTCCTCCGTATGTTTCTGGTTTTTCTGGTATTCCGCCAGTTTTTCAAAATAGTAATCGATGCCGTAGCGGATAAAATACTTGATCAGCCGCACCGCACCGTAGAGCAGCGCTGCATAGATCAGCAGAGAAAACAATACTGCGCCATTTGCACCCATCATATAAAACACTTCCTTTCCGTTTTCATGCACAAAAAGGCCGCCGTATCGCAAAAAGTGCGTACAGCAGCCTTTATTTTGGTCACAAAGATACACTCCAGACCCTTTCAAAGGCGGCTGTTTTGTGACACGCGATTCGCGGCTGTTGCCAACGTATTAAAAATACGCGAATCGCAGTTAGAGCACGACGCCGTCCTTGAAGATGGAGATCTCGCGGAAGCCGTGCGTCTCGGCCTTGGTCTGCTCACCGCTAGCAACGCGGATGACCAGATCCAGCAGGTCTTTTGCGGCCTCGTCGATGGTCTTTTCGCCGTCAGCGATAACGCCGGTGTTGAAGTCGATCCAGCCCGACTTCTTCTCTGCCAGCGGGGTGTTGGTAGAGATCTTCAGGGTGGGAGCCGGAGCGGAGAACGGCGTGCCGCGGCCGGTGGAAAAGAGGATAAGGTGTGCGCCTGCGGCGGTCATGGCAGTGGCGGACACGAGGTCATTGCCGGGGCCATAGAGCATATTCAGGCCCTTGGTGACGACGGGGTCGCCGTAGCCGATGACGTCCATGATGGGGGCCGTGCCGCCCTTCTGGACGCAGCCGCAGCTCTTGTCTTCCAGCGTGGTGATGCCGCCCTGCTTGTTGCCCGGAGAGGGGTTGTCGTAGACGACCTCATTGTGGCTGATGAAGTACTCTTTGAAGCCGTTGATCATCTGCTCGGCCTTGACGAAGACATCGCGGTCGATGCAGCGGTCCATCAGGAAGCCCTCGGCGCCGAACATCTCCGGCACTTCGGTCAGGACGGTGGAGCCGCCCCGCTGGCCCATCATATCGGAGAAGCGGCCGATGGTGGGGTTGGCAGTGATGCCGGACAGGCCGTCAGAGCCGCCGCACTTCATGCCGACCACCAGCTCACTCACGGGGATGGGCTCACGCTTGAACTGGCCGGCGTAAGCGGCCAGCTCTTTCAGGATGTCGCGGGCGGCGGCGAACTCGTCGTCCACGTCCTGGCAGGTCAGGAACTTCACGCGGTCGTGGTCATACTCGCCCAGCTCTTCCACGAACTGGTCGTGCTGCAGGTTCTCGCAGCCCAGATGCAGCACCAGAACGGCAGCAGCATTGGGGTGGCGGACCAGAGCGGCCAGCAGCTTGCGGGTCTGCGCATGGTCATGACCGGTCTGGCTGCAGCCGAAGGGGTGGGTGAAGGTGTAGAGGCCCTCAATGGTACCTGTGACGAGGTCCTGATTGTCGGCCACCATCTTCTTGGCGATGTCGTTGACACAGCCGACGGTGGGGATGATCCAGATCTCGTTGCGGATGGCGGCGCGGCCATCCTTGCGGCGGAAGCCCATGAAGGTCTCGGGCTCCACCTTGGGCAGCGGGGCCAGATCGGGGGAGGGGTTATAGCTGTATTCCACCTCACCGGAGAGGTTGGTGTGGACATTGTGGGTGTGCATCCAAGTACCCGGCTCAGCGTCGGCGGTGGCGTGGCCGATGGGGAAGCCGTACTTGATGACGTTCTCGCCGTTCTTGATGGGCTTGACAGCCATCTTATGACCCTGAGGGATGTCCTCCAGCGCGGTAACGGCAAGGCCGTCCACCTCGACGAGGGTACCCTTGGCAATGGGATGCAGAGCGACAACGACGTTGTCGATGGGGCTGATATGGATCGCCTGCGGCATAGTTTTTCTCCTACTCTTTCATAAGCCAAAAGGGCTGCTGCCCAAAGCAGCAGCCCTTTTGTGCAAATTTTCAGCTTACAGGCAGCTCTTGTAAGCAGCCTCGGCGCCCTCGGTGCGGATGAGCTCCAGGTCTGCCAGAACAGCGGCCTCGAGACCCTCGATCTTGGTCAGGTCCTGATCCCACATCTGGGTGTTGGTCAGAACGGCGTTCACCAGCTGAGCAGCGGTGTCGTCCTTGTGTGCATAGTAGAAGTCCAGAGCCCATGCGTCATCCTGGATCTTGTAGGTGTTGCCTGCCGGGCGCTTGCAGATGAGGCCGTCAGCAGTGCGCTCCTGAATGTCGTTGGAGTAGAAAGCGATGTAAGCAGCCAGAGACATGGTCAGGCACTTGGGCAGCTTCTTCTGCTCCTCGATATAAGTCAGGAAAGAAGGCATGTTGCGGGCCTTCCACTTGGAGGTGGAGTTCAGGGAGATGCTCATCAGCTCGTGGTTGATGAACGGGTTGTTGAAGCGGTCCTGCACAGCAGAAGCGAACTCCTCGAGGTCTTTCTTGTCCAGAGGCAGGGTGGGGATGACTTCCTCGTGCAGCATCTTGTTCATGAAGCCGCGGATGGTGTCGTTGTGCATGCAGTCACGCACGATGTCGAAGCCGGCCAGATATGCGCCCAGAACGAAACCGGTGTGAGCACCGTTCAGGATGCGGACCTTGCGCTTCTTGTAGGGGGTGACATCGGGGACGACCATGACGTTGACGCCGGCCTTCTTGAACGGCAGCTTGTCCTCCAGACCATCGGGGCCTTCGATGACCCAGACGCCGAAGACTTCGCCGACATCCAGAGCCTTATCGGTGTAGCCGTTGGCCTCTTCCAGAGCAGCCATCTCCTTCGGGTCACGGATGCGGCCCGGGACGATGCGGTCCACCAGAGTGGAGCAGAAGGTGTTGGCGTTGTTCATCCAGTCGATGAAGGCAGCGTCGAGGTTCCAGTCCTTCGCGTAGTTGTTGCAGCACTTCTGCAGCTCCTTGCCGTTGTTGTCGATGAGCTCGCAGGAGAGGATGATCAGACCCTTGTCAGCAGCGCCCTTGAAGGCGGTGTAACGCTCATAGAGTACGCGGGTCAGCTTTGCAGGGAAGCTGTTGGGAGGCACCTGGTCAAACTGGCTGTCGCCCTGCGTGTAGGCGATGCCGGCCTCAGTGGTGTTGGAGACGACGATCTCCAAGTCCTCAGAGCGGGCCAGAGCCAGCACTTCGTCCCACTTGCCCTCGGAGTAGGGGCAGACGCAGTCATGCACACAGGAGATGACGCGCTTTGCATCGACCTTCTGGCCCTTCTCGCTGCCGCGCAGGTACAGGGTGTACAGACCCTCCTGCTCGTTGATCCAGTCAGCCATCTGGGGGAAGTTTGCGATGGGCTGGACGAGCTTGACCTTGCCGTTGTAGCCAGCCTTCTCGTTGGCAATATCAAAGAAGTAATCCACGAATGCGCGCAGGAAGTTACCCTCACCGAACTGCATCACCTTGACGGGTGCGTCCTTGAGGATATAACCGTTGTAGCCGGTGCTTTTCAGGACCTTGTAATTCAAAGTTTCCATTTGAGTGTCTCCTTTTATCAGATTGCTTTGCCTTTCACGGGGGGCAGCCTGAGCCGCGCCCTTCTCTGCCTCTATTTTATGCTGTTGTATACAAATAAGTCAAGTGGTTCTCAACAGTTTTTTGCCGGAAAAGGGGTCGTTTTTATAAAAACCAGCGAATTGTACAAGTCCGCACGAGATTTTTGGGCAGTTTTTCAGTTGTATACATCGGCATTTTCCGGTATACTAAAAGCAGGAATGGCCTGTTTGCACGGAACCGGCCGATCCCCTACTATAAGAATGTTTCAAACTGTCATGACCATTGAAAAAAGGAGTTCTGACCATGAAAGCATTTATGGATAAGGAGTTCATGCTCCAGTCGCCCACCGCACAGCACCTGTACCACGCTTACGCTGCGGATATGCCCATCTGCGATTACCACTGCCACATTCCTCCCCGTGAGATCTACGAGAACCGCCGCTTCGACAACATCGCTCAGGTCTGGCTGGGCGGCCGCAACCCGGACGGCAGCTACTTCGGCGACCACTACAAGTGGCGCGTCATGCGCTCCAACGGCGTGCCTGAGGAGTACATCACCGGCGACAAGCCTGACCGCGAGCGCTTCCAGAAGTTCGCTGAGGCTCTGCCCATGGCCATCGGCAACCCGATGTACCACTGGACTAACCTGGAGCTGCACACCTTCTTCGGCTACGACGGCGTGCTGAACGGCGACACCGCTGAGGAAGTCTGGAACCTGTGCAACGACAAGCTCCAGCACGACCCCAAGCTGACCGTCCGCGGCCTCATCGAGCAGAGCAACGTGGCCTTCATCGGCACCACCGATGACCCCATCGACAGCCTCGAGTGGCACAAGAAGATCAAGGAAGACCCCACCATCAAGTTCACCGTGGCTCCTTCCTTCCGCCCCGACAAGGCCCTCAACATCAACAAGCCCGGCTTTGCTGAGTACATGGGCAAGCTGGCCGCTGCTGTCGGCAAGGAGAAGCTGGCCTGCATCAACTGCGTCACCAGCGCTCTGACCGACCGCATCGAGTTCTTCGCCGAGATGGGCTGCCGCGCTTCTGACCACGGTCTGGACTACATCCCCTACCGTGAGGCCACTAAGGAAGAGGTCAACGCCATCTACCAGAAGGTCATGGCCGGCGAGACCTGCACTCCGGAAGAGGCTGAGAAGTATCAGACCTACATCCTCATCCACCTGGGCAAGCAGTATCACCGCCTCGGCATCGCCATGCAGATCCACTACAACTGCCTGCGCGGCGTCAACCGCAAGATGAACACCCTGCTGGGACCCGACACCGGCTACGACATGATCAACACCGCTACCTGCGGCGGCGAGATCGCAGCTCTGCTGAGCGCCCTGAACGACACCGACGAGTGCCCCAAGACCATCATCTACAGCCTGAACCCCGGCGATGATGCTCAGATCGGCACCATCCTCGGCTGCTTCCAGAACAGCGAGGTCCCGGGCAAGATCCAGCACGGCTCCGCATGGTGGTTCAACGACCACAAGATCGGCATGGAAGAGCAGATGTCCCGTCTGGCCAGCCTCGGCCTGCTGGGCAACTTCGTCGGTATGCTGACCGACAGCCGCAGCTTCCTGAGCTACACCCGCCACGATTACTTCCGCCGCATCCTCTGCAACCTCATCGGTCAGTGGGTCGAGGACGGCGAGTATCCCAACGACGAGAAGGCTCTGGAGAAGATCGTCAAGGGCATCTGCTTCGACAACGCAAAGCGCTACTTCAATCTGTAATCTCTCCTGAGTTACCCAAGACCTCCGCCGTCCACGGACTGCGGAGGTCTTTTTTGCCTGCAAATAAAACGCCCCCGCATCAGCCATTTCAGCCGATGCAGGGGCATTTCTATCTCTTTTGGGATTTACTTGTTATTGTCAGCGACCATCATCTTGCTGGCCTTGTAGATGTCGCCGCAGCCCAGCGTGATAACCAGATCGCCTTCCCGGGCGTTCTGCTTCACCCAGTCGGCAGCAGCCTCCAGACTGTCCACCAGCACCGAGCCGGGGATCTGAGCGGCCAGCTTTGCGCTGGTGATGGTGGGGTCGTTGGGCTCACGGCTGCCCATGATGGGGGTGATGACTGCCACATCGGGGATCTTGAGCACATCCACGAAGTCGTTGAACAGCATCTTGGTGCGGCTGTATGTAAACGGCTGGTGGACGGCGATGAGGCGCTTGTAGCCCAGTTCCTTGGCGGTGTTCAGGGTCGCACGCAGCTCGGTGGGGTGATGAGCGTAGTCATCCACCACCACAGCGCCGTTGCACTCACCGTAGACCTCGAAACGGCGTCCTGCGCCCTTGAAGCTTGCGGCAGCGGCGGCGCACTGCTCCACGGTCAGGCCCGCAAAACGGCAGACCGCGCACATGGCCAGCGCATTGTAGATGTTGTGACGGCCCGGCACAGCCAGACGGATATGGCCCGTCACCTTGCTCCACTCCTTCAAATCGAACTCGAAGAAGCCGGGCTTATACTCCTGCACATTGATGGCCTGATAATCGCCGTCGTTGTCGATGCCGAAGGTGCGCACACGGCGGTCAAGGGTGTACATAACGTCCATCGTGTTCTTGTCGTCGGCGTTGGCGAAGATCATGAACTGGGTCATCAGGGCAAAGCGCTTGAAGGCGAACTTCAGCTCACCCATGCTGCCGTAGTAGTCCAGATGGTCGTTGTCGATGTTCAGCACGACGGAGAGGTAGGGCGTCAGCTTCAGGAAGGTCTCGGAGAACTCGCAGGCTTCGATGACGATGTCATCGCCCTTGCCGGCCTTGCCGTAGCCGTGGATGAGGGGCAGCTTGCCGCCGATGACCGCAGAGGGGTCGCGGCCTGCCAGCTCCAGCGCAGTGGTGATCATGGAGGTGGTCGTGGTCTTGCCGTGGGTGCCGGAGACGCAGATGCTCTGCTTGTACAGACGGCTCACATAGCCCAGCAGGACGCTGCGCTCCACCGTCGTGATACCGTAGGAGGCTGCCGCATTCAGCTCCACATTGTCCTTTGCAATGGCGGCAGAGTAGACCACCAGGTCCGCACCGACGACATTATCAGCGCTGTGGCCCAGCGTGACCTTGACGCCCATCTCCCGCTCGGAGCGGATGATGCTGCCGTCCAGCACATCGCTGCCCGAAATGTCATAGCCCTTTGCGGAGAGGATCTGGATGAGAGGATACATACCGCTGCCGCCGCAGCCGATGAAGTGTATCTTCTTCACATTATCCAGCAAATGCTGGGTGTAGTCGGTGTACATGAACATAGAAAGCAACCTCCAATAATATAAACGGCCGCTGGGCAGACCGTATCCATTCTAGTGACACATATTATTATATAATTTTTGGAGCACAAAATAAACACTTCCGAGCGAATTTTCGGAAAGAACTATAAATTGACCGGCACTTTTGTGCTTTGTGTACAGAATCCGCGGCTTTGCGAGATACTTTTTGACGCTTCATAAAAGATTTACATTTTACTCCGGATAAATAGATAACGATCTTGAGATTTTTGTGTTATAGTTATAAAGGAAATTTTGCTGCGGCAGCGCCTGCACCGACGTCGGCTGCTCCCGGCACGAAAAGAGGAGACACCTTTTGAACATCAAGATCACCGCCGACAGCACCTGTGATTTGTCCGAAGAGCTGCTGCGGCAATGGAACATTTCTCTGATGCCCATGCACATCCTGATGGGCGACGATACTTATCTGGACGGCGTCACCATTCATCCGGCTGACGTCTTTGCCCATGTGGACGCAGGCGGCCAGACCCCGAAATCCGCTGCCGCAAACCCCGTGGAGTACATCGATTTCTTCGAGCCCTTTGCCAAGGAGTATGACGCCGTCATCCACATCTCGGTCAGCGCCAAGCTTTCCTCCTGCTACCAGAACGCCTGCCTTGCCGCACAGGAATATAACAATGTGTCGGTCATCGACAGCGAGAATATCTGCACCGGTCAGGGTTATCTTGTCCTTCGTGCCGCCAAGTGGGCTGCGGACGGCCTGACGGCCCGGAACATCTGTATGCGCCTCCAGAACCTCGCCAACCGGGTCGAGCTGAGCTTTGTGCTCAACCAGCTCAACTACATGGCCAAGAGCGGCCGCTGCTCCGGCGTGCTGGCGTTCGGCGCCAACATTCTGGGCATCAAGCCCAGCCTCGCCATCATCGACGGTGAGCTGAAGGTCGTCAGGAAGTACCGCGGCAGCCTGCCCATCTGCGTGGGCAAATACATCACCGACCTGCTGGATGGCCGGGACGACATCGACAACAGCATGGTCTTTATCTCGTCCTGCCAGCCCAAACCCGGCTGCATGGAGGCCATCAAAGCCGGTCTGCGCAAATACGGCAAGTTTGAGAACATTATTGAGACCGACATCGGCACGACCATCGGCGGCTACTCCGGCCCTGGCACCATCGGCATCGTATTTGCGAAGAAAGTTTAATCGGCATTCAACCAAAGCGGCCCTGCCATGTGGAGAATTCCACGGCAGGGCCGCTTTTTAGTTCCGAGAACACTTTTCCGCGTCGATGGCCAGCACGAACATCAGCACATACAGCGCATCCTCCGGATCTGCAATGTCCAGCACATAAGTATCCGTCCAGTGGAGCAGCTCCTTTGAGATCGCCGCCACCTTTTCCCCATCCGGCCCGGTGATGGTGTAGTCCCATTCCGTCCAGTCGCCTTCGATGTGCCAGCCGTTGAAGTCGATATTATACCGTGGTTTGAACCAGCCCCACGGTTCTTTTTTCAGGGTGCCGATGCAGTCGCTCCCCTCGTAAAGTTCGAATTGGGGCCACCAGGAAAAAATCTGCTCCCTCACGGTACCCAGCTCATGCTCCTCGCTGGCGTCGAATATTTTCAGGCAGTGTCCCCACGAGAGCTGCCCTTTCACGACATAGACCGTATTTTCGTTTTCGTCGTAAATGTCATAGCTGTCAAACCAGGTAAATGCACGCTGTTTGAATAAAAGCTTCATGCTGTCCTCCTTGGCATTCCTGCCGCATTGCAGACACCTTTATCCTATATACGATTGAGGACGGCATTTTCATGCAGGAACTGGGAAATTTTTTCATCGGCAAGAGCTTTGGACGAAAAAAGCAAAAAGAAAACGCCCTAAGATCCCTCTTAGAGCGTTTTGATCAAGTCGGCGGCTACCTATTTTCACAAGCCGTTTCCA
>NZ_JAFREF010000011.1:0-90421 GCF_017377665.1 Faecalibacterium sp. Marseille-P9590 | reverse complement strand
TGCACCTCATGGATCGTTGTGCCGGAAAGGAAACGCTGCTTCTGCTTTTCGGTCAATTCCTGCTTCTTTCCCTCGATATACGAACCGCAGGGCGTTTTGCTCAGGGTCGTGTAGAGGTTTTCCATGTGGTAGGGCTTGAGTTTCTGCATCTCCATGCTGCCGATATAGGGGATAATCAGATTCTGGATGGTGGAAAGATTGGATTCGTAGGTTTTGGGTGCCCACTTGTGCTTGCTGCACTGCTTGGGCAGCCAATCCATGAGGAACTCTGATACCGTCACCGAGGACGGTATCAGGAATGTGCCAGCTGCCAGTTCATGCTCGATTTGCTTCTTTCGGTTCGTTGCCTCCTCTTTTGTAGGAAAACTTTCCCATTTGTCGCAGCTCTTGCCGTGTTCATCTTCGTAGGTGTAGCGGACGCTATAAGAGTTGCCGCGTTTTGTAATATATGCCATACTGTTGCCTCCTTATCAAGCTGCCCGGTTGAGCCACGCATCGAAGCTGTCCTTCGGGACACGGATGCTTCCGCCTACCCGCAGGACACGGAATTCGGTGGTGCTGTTGCACAGGTTGTAAGCAGAGCGCAGGCTGATGGCCAGCATTCGCGCGATCTCTTCCACCGTGTACACCAGTTTCGTGGTTGCCGGGCTGTCAGTTGGAGACTTGACGGCATTGGTTTGAGTGACCACTTCCATTGTAGTGGGATTCGTGTCCTTTTGCAAGAACTTTTTCGTATAATCGGAAGATTGCACAGAGACGGTCATAGAATTACGGTCAAAATCCATAAGCATTGCTCCTTATATTGTCATATCATCTAAAAATTCAGCTTAAAGTTCTACATCTTGCCCACGCTTACGGTTTTGCTGCGGCACATTCATGGTGTACTCCTGCTTGGGGGCAAGAATCTTTTCCAGAAAGCCACGCACCAGTTCGGGCGCACGGTGGAGAGCATCCAGATAGGGTTTCACGTCGTACCACAGGTCGTGGTACTTGTTGCTCCAACGAACGGCCTCTTTCTTGGCGGTGGAAAGTTCTTCTTTCAGGCGGCGGTTCTCCACATCCATCATATAGCCGTGGTCGGCTTGCTTTTTCAGCTTGGAAAACTCTTCTTCGGTCAGCGAATAGTTGCCGAGAAAGGTGCGCTTACCAATATAATCCAGATCGCGCGCATGAATGAGGGCTTCTTTTGTGAGCGTGACCTTTTTCTGCACAGCGGCAAGTTCCTTTTCGGTCTTGGAGAGGGTTTTGTTGGTTTGGGTGAGGTGCTGCTCTTTCTGGTCAATCTGGGCGGTCAGAGTGTCCAGTCGCTCCTGCTCCCGCTGGACTTTGAACTGGGTGACGGTCAGGTGTTCTTCAGTGCTGCCACGCTCACCGCGCTCTACATCCGTATACCCGGCGTTGCGCATATAGTGGAAGAAATCGTCTTGCAGGACACTGTACGACTTCTTCAGGACTGGCTTGCCGCTCTTTTGCAGGACAGGCTTTCCGGCATCGTCCAGCAGGGGCTTGGAAGCCCACTTCTTGCTTCGGCTGACCTGCATGACGGTCTCCTTGACTGTGCCGACCAGTGCCTTGTCCTTGCAGCGTTTCGACCAGAGGATCTGCTTTTCCACCACAGGCACATAGACCACATGGAGATGATAGTGGTAGACTTCACGGCCTAATGCTTCGGTCATGGCACGGTTGATCTCATCGGCGTGCATGACTGCCGAGAGGATATACTGCTCACCGCCCACGATTTGAACGGCAGCTTGGTAGGCATCCTCATAGAACTGCTTGGCGAACTCGTAGCCGCCGTGGTTGTCAAAGTAGGCCGAGTTGACATCAAAGACAAGCTCGCAGTAATGGGTGGCATCCGGCTTCAAGCCGCGCGTTGAAATCGTGCCAGCGGTTTCCAGTTGGGAGAACAGGTCGGTGTAGCTGGCGGTTGGCTTTTTGAAGTGGATGTTCCATGCAGTGCGCTGGGGGATGATGTCGGGGTTCCGGTAGCTGTCCTTTTCGCGCTCGTTGTGCTGCTGAGTGTTGCCAACGGCCTTGTCCGAAACGGCGAGATTTCGAACACTGGTGCGGTCAATGCCATCATTTCTTGCCAAAGGGCATCCCTCCTTTCAAGGTTCATCGAGAGGTGACGGGGAACGGAGATGCACTTCTGCGGAAGTGTAATAACCCACTATGACACTTTCATCCCTATGGTCTGCAAAGTGTAGTGGGCTCTCCGAGGACTCTCCGAGGGGGAACGTCTCCTGCGGGAGAGCTACAATCAAGTTCGCACAATGCGAACTTGATTGCTCCGTACGCATCTGAAAAAATTGCGTACGGACTTCAAATAACCCGTACGGTCTGTACGGCGTACGGAAATCTAAAATAAAAACGATAACACGTTTTAATTTGCTTCGATTCGCCGTACGGGTGCGTACAAGTACAGACCGTACAGGTTGTACGAACTTCTTCCGTGAAAAAATGCACTTTTTACGGACAGGGGTGGACAAGCGGTTCAATGCCCACAAAACCGCGCACCCTGCGGCCACCGGGCAGGGCGGTGTTATGCGTTGCACCAGAGACCCCAAAGTGGGAACTCTGGTGTTTTTTGCTTCCTGCCTGAATATACGGAAAATTTTGCAGGAAAGGCGAAAAAGCGGCAGAACTGCAACGGAAAAAGAAAAATGCCCTCACTGGTTGCAGGACTGCAACAGCAAGGGCGGAGAGGTAACCGTATATTGAACAAAACGGCAGAGCGTATTATAATGAGGAAAAAGCTCAAAAAGGAGGGCCGATTACATGGCACAGGAATATCTGCCCGCACCATCCAACATCCGTCTTGCGGACTTGATGAAAGAACGCAACATCAGCCAACCAGAACTTGCCAAGGAACTCGGCTGCTCCAAGAGCACCATCAGCCGCTTCATCAGCGGTGCAAAGGGAACCCTGACCCATGAGCAGGTGCTGAAAATTGCAAGGCTGTTCAACGTGTCCACGGATTTTCTGCTGGGAGAAACCAACATCCCTGACCGCAAGAACTACGATATTGCCGAACTGGGCTTGTCCGTAGAAGCTGCAAAGAACCTCTACACAGGGCGTGTCAATGCAGAGGTGGTCAATCTGCTGCTGGAAAATGCCCGCTTTGCAGAACTTACTTACCGCATATCGCAGTATTTTGATGATACTTTTGCGTCCGGCATCGCAGCACAGAATGCCATGCTCACGACATTGAGCACCCTGCTACGTACAAGGGTCAAGACCCCGGAAGCAGCCAAAGCCGCAAAGGACATCAGCCTTCGGAGAAAGCCGGTGTACCAAGGCGACCTTGATGATATTGAAATGTACTTCATGGCGGCAATCAAGGAAATCAAAAAGGGCATCGGGAGCCATTACGCCGAACAGGAAGCTATGAGTAAGAAAGTGGCAGAGAAGATGTTCACCGAATTGACCAAAGGGCAGGATGTGCAGCACCCAACGATCACGGCAGAGCAGTTGACGGATGCAATGTTGGACAGTGTTTCGGGCATGGAAGGAGCTACGCCGGAAGCACTGGAACAGCTGCGAAGCGGTCTGCTGGGAATCTTGCAGTCTGCCGCAGAGCAGGAAAACGCCCATGAAGCAGACGAATGAACGGCTTTGTGCGCTGGCACAGAAAGGCGATGCTGCCGCGCTGGACAGCCTGATCGACAACAACAAGTCCTTTATTGGCAAGGTGGCAAATGACCTTTTCCGCAGCATGAATCTGGCACAGTCCGGCCTGAACCTTGACACGGACGATTTGAAACAGGCGGGCAATCTGGGCTTATGGAAAGCTGTGTCGAAGTTTGATGCAGCCTGTGGCATGAAGTTCCTGACCTATGCGGCTCCTGCCATCCGCAACGCCATGATGGACATGGTGCGGGATGCCTTTGCCGCTTTTGAGCAGCGGATGGTGACGGAAGACAAGGACGGCGTCTGCTACCAGCGTATTTCGCTGGACGATGTTCTGCCGGGAGAAGAGCAGCTGCGGCGCATTGAAGCCATAGCCGACCCCTACGCCATGCAGCCGCAGAGCATTATGGAGGAGCAGGAATCGCGCCGGGAACTGTACGATGGCCTGAAACGGCTGACCCAACGGGAGCAGACCTATCTGCTGTACCGCTATGGCTTCACCGATGGCGAGGAACATCCGCTGATCGGCACGGCGATATACTTTCACCTGACGAAAGGCCGCGCAAAAAAGACAGAGGAACAAGCCATGGATAATTTGTGGCTGGAACTGCCGTGGTGGTTTGTATGAACGAAAAGAAAAATCGTGATTGTGCTACAAGTTTTCTGGAAATTTATGTGCAACCATACGATTTTGAAAAAATTGTGGACAGATGAAATAAATCAGGCTTGAAGTTCGTTGTTTAAACAGAAAAGTTAATAATTATGGTATGATAAAATGCGATAACAAATAAATCGACAAAAATAGATTGAATAAAGGAGAAGAATGCTATGAAAAAAGTAATTTACCTGTTTGTGCTATGCATGGTTTTGGGGTTAGCTGGATGTGGGCAATCTCAGGAAAATAAAGAATCATCGACTGAAAGCACTTCAGTACAAGTAGAAAACAAAAATGTTAGTGATATAGTATCAAACGAGCATTTAACCAATAATGATACTGCGAATTTTCAAATGCCAGAGGAAGGCTATTATAGTAATGATTTTGATGAAATTCTGAATATCACTAAAGAAGATGATGGCACATATAGGATCGAGTATAGCGTTACCCATTTGCTTTATGTCGAAAACGCGATTGGAACTTACGATTCTGAAACAGGGATTCTTAGCTTTAGCGGCAAAGACGACAGAGGAAATGATATAAAAGCAGAAATTGAAAATAAGGGAGATCATCTGGAAGTCACAGTAACTCAGAGCAACTATGAAGATATTATCGGGACGAAGCAGGAATTTTTTCAAGCAGATGAGTAAGAACAAATAGGCGACAAAAGTTGTGGAAAAACTTGATAACTATTAACAAACCGATAGCCCTCTATTTGCAATGATCGCAAGTAGAGGGCTGTTGGTCTGTTTGGAATATTCTAATTAAAGGTCAATCTTCTAATCTGCCATGGTCGCGGCCGAGCGAGAGATAATGTTCAATCTCACCACCCAGTACAAGCTGGGCGTACTCCAATGGCTTATTGTAGAGTAGCCAATCCAGTTCTGCCCGCTGTGCCGGGGTGTTGCCGTACTCGTCCTCAATGGCGATGCAGTCAAGGGAAAGGACAGTGCCATCCTCAAACCGGGCTTCCACCCGGTTGGTGTCCATATTGTAGCGGCAGGAAAGTAGTTTCATCATAGTAGTGTCCTCCTAGACTTGATTTTGATGTATGGCCACTCAAACCAATGCCGTCAAGCCGGTGGGGGATATGGATAACCTGTGGCTGGAACTGCCGTGGTGGTTTATCTGAGTGAAAAGAAAAATTGTGATTGTGCTACAAGTTTTCTGGAAATTTATGTGCAGCTATACGATTTTGAAAAGAATTGTGGACAGATGAAATAAAGCAGGCTTAAAATTCGTTATTCAAACAGAGAAGCCAATAATCATGATACCATTGATGTGATTCTTATAGCTGCAATCGTTCGGAAAAAATGTGACGTTCAGAAAATTCAAATGGAGCTATGATGAAGAGGTGCTTAAAATGACGAAATCAAGTAAGAAATTGACTGCTTTTGGTATAGCTTTGGCCCTAGCAATTCTTATAGGCGGTTTCCTGTTGCATCCGTGGGAGAGGACAAAATCGGAACTTACTGTAACAAAGGTGGATTTAAGCGATAATTCTATCTATGCAACCGCTCCCAATCAACTGTACGGTACAAATGATTACTATCTCATTCAGGGAGCTTCGGAATACTTAAAAGGAAATATTCAGCTATCGCAAATTGAAGAAGGCGAAAATATTGTGGTAGTTTCCAATGGAAAGGTTTTGTTATCTGACCCCTATCAGTTTGATACGATATACAGTATTCGATTGCAGTAATCCTATTTTTCATTAAAGGTCAATCTTCCAGTCTGCCATGGTCGCAGCCAAGTGAGAGGTAATGTTCAAGCTCCCCACCCAGTACAAGCTGGGCGTACTCCAAGGGCTTATTGTAGAGCAGCCAGTCCAGTTCTGCCCGCTGTGCCGGGGTGCTGCCGTATTCGTCCTCAATGGCGATGCAGTCAATGGCAAGGGTGGTGCCATCCTCAAATCGGGCTTCTACCCGGTTGGTGTCCATGTTAAAGCGACAGGAAAGCAGTTTCATCATAGTAATATCCTCCTAGACTTGATTTTGATGTGCGGTCACTCAAACCAATGCCGTCAAGTCGGTAGGGGATAGAGCGATTTTGTTTGTCAGAGAATAAGTGCACGGTTTCTGCACGGACTTTGCACGGTTTCAAAACGTGCAGAAGGTGCTTTTCGCTGCAAAATCCGACAAAGGGTGCAGAAATTGCCGGGTGAAAAACTACGCTGCTTTGCTCAAAAATAACGATGACTCGAAACTTCCATAAATCGAGACGAACCGGCGGCTTGCTCTCTTAATCAGTGGGCCCAGGGTTCGAGTCCCTGGAGGTGCACCAGATATTGAACGTCAAATCGTAAGATTTGGCGTTCTTTCTTTATGTAGGAAAGCGGCTGCACACTTTCTGCACACCGTTTGCACATTTGCCCGAATCAGGGGCTTTTCTGCGCAAGGTTTGCACAGCCTGCTTTCCTTTGCATAAAAAGAAGAAATTT
This sequence comes from Faecalibacterium sp. Marseille-P9590, assembly GCF_017377665.1. Lineage (NCBI taxonomy): Bacteria > Bacillati > Bacillota > Clostridia > Eubacteriales > Oscillospiraceae > Faecalibacterium > Faecalibacterium sp. Marseille-P9590. The sequence continues at coordinate 83,696 of NZ_JAFREF010000011.1, read as the reverse complement.
TAGGCGAACAAGGCTCTCGTCAATTCTCTGCGTTCGTCTGCGTCCATCAGCCGGATGGCTTCAAGGATCTCTTTGCCGGAGATTTTTGTTGCCGCCGGCTTTTCGTTTTGCCGGGGCTGGGATGCTGCTGGGGTCAGGTCTTGGGAGTAGAAGTTTGCTTCGATCTTCTCGGTCAGCTCCAACCGGGGCTTGTCCTGCGTGTGGGCATAGGTGTCCATCAGGACAGATGCCGTTGCATGACCTGTGTTGCCCTGCACCGACTTGAAGTCACCGTCCGACTGCAAGAGCTGGTAGGTGGCACTGGAGTGCCGCAGACCGTGGAACACGATCTGCTCAAACTCCGGGTGCTCGGCTCTCCACAGACGGTACCATTTCGTCAGCAGCTCCGGTGCAATGGGCAAGCCGTCCGGCAGTCGGAACAGTTGCCCGCAGTTGCTGTATTTCTCCGGGGCGTTCTGCTCGTCCTGCTTCAACTTTTCAAGCCATGCCAGCAGTTCTTCCTTTAAGGGCTTTGTCATATACAGGACACGGTTGGATTTCTTGGTCTTGGGCTTTTTCAGGATAAGGGAGGACTTGCTGCCCTCACGCCTGTCCGGGAAGGTGTGGTAGACCTGATTGGGGTCGAGCTTTTCCAGAGCGTCCTTGTTGGCTCGCTGCATGGTCTTGCTGACTGAGATGGTGCCACGCCCATCGGCGGCATCGAAATCCAGATCACTCGGCTGTAAGCCGAGAATTTCGCCCTCACGGAGCGAAAGGATCATGCTCATGTGCACCGCTAGATGCAGGGCGGGGTTCTCGATGGTCTGCAAGGCTGCCAGCATGGTTTTCTCGTCCCAGATGGTGCGTTCCTCGATGTTGACCTTGGGTGCATCACGGGGCAGGGGAATCTTGTGGATCAAGTCCCATTCCACCGCATAGGAAAATGCGGTCTTGAGCAGCGTGTGGACTTCGTGGATAGAGGTGCTGGACAGCAACCGCTTCTTCTGCTTTTCGGTCAGGGGCTGCTTTACGCCGTGGACGTACTGCCCGCAGGGGGTCTTGGCAAGGGTGGCATAGAACTTCTCGATGTCGTAGGTGCGCAGCTCCTGCACCTTCCGCTTCCCGATATACGGCACGATAAGGTTCTGCACCATCGCCACGGACTGGGTGTAGGTCTTGGGGGACCATTTGTGCTTGGTGGACTGGATCGGAATCCACTTGTACAGCATTTCCTCCACCGTCATGGTGTCGGGGACGAGGAACGTGCCGTCCAGCAGTTCTTTCTCGACCGTGATCTTTCGCTCCTGCGCCTCCTTCTTGGTCTTGAAACTTTCCCATCCCTCGCAGGGCTTGCCGGAATGGTCTTTGTACTTGTAACGGACGGAGTAGGAATCTCCGCGTTTCATAATAGATGCCATAAATTACCTCCCTCAGACCGCCGCAAACCAGTTGTCGAAACTCTGCTTGTTCACCCGGATGCTGGTGCCGATGCGCAATACCCGGAAATCTTTTGTGGTGTTGCACAGGTAATCTTTACCGCATATTTTTTCCATGTCATCTGTTCTTCTCTGTCTACACGCGTAACCTTGTAAATCAGGTTTTCGCACGGTGTCAGAACTTTGGACAAAAAAGTTTTCTCGCCGCTCATGACGTTTTTTATGTATGCGCCCAGCGGAATTGCCAAAACAACCAGAATGGCAAGGTATAAAACATACTGAATCATGGTACTCATGCCTGATCATCTCCCTTCATTAAAATATAGACATACCACAGCAGCATTGCTGCCGCACATACACCTATGAGTGCAATTAGCATTTGCATAAGATTCATCCTCCTTTTTTGCTGTCCCAAATATCATAAACCCTTTCCTCTAAAAATGGCATTAGTGATCTTTTGTGCGTTTAAAGATGAAATAAAGATTACAACCAACCCAAAAGCCATGCCATAGGAAAGGCGATAACGATCGTACTGATACAGACACACGCCAAAACCAGTAATGGCATTCCAACAAAGATGGAGATGGAGCCAAGTAGCGGATGATGCCAAATAAAGCGCTCTGCTTTTGCGTCAAATCTCTGTTCAAATCTTCTCGCCGCATTTGTAATGCTCATAATTGTTCACCTCGTTTCTTTCTTGCAAGGCCATAATACCGCTAAAAGTATTAAGAGGGGAAAAGGATCCTGCAATCGAAACTAAGATTGTATAAGTCTTTGTCGCTCCAGGAAGTGATCTTACGGCTTTGTTCAAGCCTTGTGCGCTTTTGTCTGAAATCCGTCACGCTTTATAACGAGTCGTGATCCTTCAGGGTTTTGCTGCCAAATAGATGTCAAAACAGCAGTATAGCCCGGATGGAGGCGCTGTCGATAAAATAAAAAAAGTGAACCCTCTGGGTGTTTCCACCCAGAAAAGTCCACATAGAAAGAGCTGCTTTGGATTTATAAGAGATCGTAGTTGTCCAAATCCCTGCTATGAATCGTAAGTGTTGATGTACATTTGATGCTTAGTCTGAACAGGCAAGATTGTAGCTGCCGTATCGGGCTCGAACCCGACCGTTTTCCCGGCTTTGAATAAAAATCCGATCCCTGTTTTAAGAGGCTGATTTTGGCTCTGCACATTTTTGCACACTTTTTGCACACCGGAACGGCTGGATAACGGATGCAAGAGGGGATGGCGGGTGCAAAGGATGCAGCAGATGCAAAACGCAAATTTACGGCGAAACGATAAAAATAACGAATTTGCGTAATTCCGAAAATTGACGATTGTTGCACGTTGGTTTCTCTTAATCAGTGGGCCCAGGGTTCGAGTCCCTGGAGGTGCACCAGATATTGAACGTCAAATCGTAAGATTTGGCGTTCTTTCTTTAAAAAATTAATCGGTGAGCTTCCGACCCAGATAAGCTGCCTTGACCTGCTCGTTTGCCAGAAGCTCAGCGCCGGTGCCGGAGAGGGTCAGGTTGCCGGTCTCAAGGACATAGGCATAGTCGGCCACCTTCAGTGCCATGTTGGCGTTCTGTTCGTTCAGCAGCACGGTGATGCCCTGCTGGTTCACAGTGCGGATAATGTCAAAAATCTCCCGCACAACGATGGGGGCAAGGCCAAGGCTGGGTTCGTCCAGCATCAGCAGCTTGGGTTCCGTCGCCAGTGCGCGGGCGATCTCAACGCGGCGCTGCAGGCCGTAGGGCAGGCCAGTCGCCAGTTCATCACGAACATCCTGCAGGCCAAGTACTTGCAAAAGGTGCTCACATTCCTCGCGCTGACGCTTTTCTTCGTCGGCATTCAGGCGGAAAGTGGCGCTCAGCAGATTGGCGGAACGGCGGCAGTGTTTGGCAATGAGCACGTTTTCAAAAACGGTCTGGCTCTTCCACAGGCGGATGTTCTGGAAGGTGCGGGCGATGCCCATTTGGGTGATTTTATCCGGTGTCGGCGCAATGATATGGGAATACTTCCCGGCATTCTGGCCTTTATACAGCTTTTTCATCTTGCCGTGGGGCGTGTTCTCGATGATCTTGCGGCCCTCGAACCACACAGCACCGTTGGTGGGCGCGTACACGCCGGTGACGACGTTGAAAGCGGTGGTCTTGCCTGCGCCGTTGGGGCCGATCAGAGAGACGATCTGGTTCTTATCTACTTTCAGGTTCAGGCTGTCCACAGCAACCACGCCGCCAAACTGCATGGTCGCGTTTTCAATGGTCAATACATTTTCACTCATTTGGAACTCGCCTCCTTCTTGGCAGCTTTCGCCGTGGATGCGGATTTTTTCTGGAAGAGCTCGCGGTCACCCATGATGCCCTTGCGGAAGAACAGCACTACAGCCATAATGATGATGCTGAACACCACCATGCGGAAGCCGGAGCGCAGCAGCGGCAGACGGAAACCGCCGATATACGTTTCGTTGTCGAGAAAGCGCAGCAGCCATTCGGAGCTTGCGATGAAGAGGAACGAGGCGATGACCGAGCCGGACACCGAGCCGATGCCGCCGATGACCACGATGAGCAGCGCAAACGTAAAGGCATCACTGAAGGTGGTAGCACCGGCACCTTTAATAAGGCTCTCACAGATACCGATGATGAAGCCGCCGATCACAGCACCCGGGATGGAGCCGATGCCGCCGAACACCGCCGCCACAAAGGCTTTCAGGCCGGGCATTGCGCCCACGGTGGGGGTGACAGCGGTGTAGTTGGAGAAATACATCATCGAGCCGATGGCCGCAAGGAAACTGCCCACGGCAAAGGTAAAGCTGATGACATTGTTGATCTTGATGCCCATGAGCTGCGCTGTTTCAAAATCACGGGAGGCGGTGCGCATCGCCATGCCGATCTTGGTCTTCTGGATCAGGGTGACAAGTGCGGCAACCAGAATCACGACAAGGAAGGGCGTGACCACAGTTGATGAGGCGGAGAATGCCGTAGACCATCGTATAGCCGATGGCGATCAGTGCATATTGGCCGCCCACCGAGATGCCTGCCAGCAGATAGGGCAGAAACTTTGCAGCCATGAGAAAACCCTCCATTTCTTACAACAGGTTTCACAAGCAAAGCGCAGGCAGGGGCTGTCCCCCCGCCTGCGTTCTGTTATTTTAAGCGAAAATGAGCATCAGCCTTCCACACTCTGGGTCTTGACGAACTCGAATGCGCCGTCGGAGGCTTTCTTGATATAGGCAGAGAAGTCGGAGGTGCCTTCCGGGAACTGCTCGCTGGTGACGGTGCCGCCCAGATCCTCAAACGCGTTGACGAAGTAGGTGGCCAGACCGGAGCCGTAGTCCTCGCCCAGCATGCTCAATACATAGGCGTTGCCTGTGCCGAACTCATCCTTTGCAAAGTTGGCCATGACGGAGCCCTGGAACGGGTCGAGGAAGCAGACACGGAAGTAATCGGGGTTCGCCTCGGTGACGGCTGGGTTGGTGCAGGAACAGCCAATGGCCGGGATAGAAGCGGACTGGAAGGTGGGAGCTGCTGCAATGGAGCAGCCGGAGCCGTAGCTGCCCAGCACGACGGAAATTTTCTTGGAGACCAGCTCCTGTGCGGCGGTCACGGCCTTGTCGGTGCTGGACTGGTTGTCCACTTCCACCAGCTCGACGGTGTAGGAGTGTGTAAGAAAGATGGAAGAAACCGTCGCAAGCCTTTCGCTTGCAGTGCATCTGTCCACCGTCGTGCAGGAAAACGAGATGGCAAATGTACTCACCCCGGCGGGCGGGATCTTCCGCCGCTTCGTGGAGCCGGGACAGGAAGTGGAGTATGGTCAGAAAACGGGCGTGATCCTTGACCCGTTTACTGCAGAGGTGGAGGCAGAGATCACCTGTCCGACCAGCGGTGTTGTTTTCTTCGCTTTGAAAAAACCGCTGACAACAGAACATGAGATCGCATTTAAGGTGATCCGGCGGCTGCATGGGGGATGTTTGTAAACAAGATTTTTGTATTTCGTAGAGAGCGAGTATAAAAATCAGATACAAGACCCAACTAAGGAAGGTACAGTCCGTGATGTCGAGCTGTACAGCAATTTCAAAACCATTGCCGAAAGTATTCCCGAAACGTCGGTCTTGCTGTATAATGATTCCGGAGGCCCGGCCAGGCGGGGCTTTGTAAAAACCATGACCGAAGCCGGTCTGCTGTAAATCATACCCCACAAGGAGGTCTGTTTTATGAACTCGACTCTGCGAAAGGATGCCGATGCCATCATCGCATCCAGCCTGAACGCTGTCCTGCCGGACGAAGCTGTCCGCCGCGCATTGAAAGCCTTTGCACCCAAGGGCGGCAGGGTGCTGCTGGTCGCAGCGGGCAAGGCCGCATGGCAGATGGCACACGCAGCGGTGGAAGCGCTGGGCCGTGTGGACGGCGGCGTGGTCGTGACCAAATACAAGCACGTCAGGGGCGAAATTCTGGGAGTAAATTGTTATGAAGCAGGCCATCCGGTGCCGGACGAGAACAGTTTTGCGGCCACCGAGAAGGCATTGGAGCTGGTGCGCGGCCTGGCGGCGGAGGATACCGTGCTGTTTCTGCTCTCCGGCGGAGGAAGTGCATTGTTTGAAAAACCGCTGCTCCCCGGCACAGAATTGCAGGACATCACCGGCCAGCTCCTTGCCAGTGGCGCTGACATCGTGGAGATGAACACCATCCGCAAACGGCTTTCGGGCGTCAAGGGCGGGCGGTTCGCGCAGGCATGCGCCCCGGCTCAGGTATTCAGCATCGTGCTGAGCGATATTCTGGGCGACCCGCTGGATATGATCGCCAGCGGCCCGGCGGTGCCGGATACCTCTACTTGCGCACAGGCGCTTGCCATTGCGGAGAAGTATCACCTGAAGCTCTCGGAACAGGCAAAAGTTCTTCTGGCGCAGGAAACGCCCAAGATTCTGGACAATGTGACGACCCAGATCACTGGCAGTGTGCGGGAGCTTTGCACCGCTGCCGCTGCCGCCTGCCGGGAACTTGGCTATGAGCCCGTCCTGCTGACCGACCAGCTCTGCTGTGAAGCCCGGGAAGCGGGCAGCTTCCTTGGCTCCATCGTCCGGACCCACGCGGGGCAGGGAAAAAAGCTGGCCTACATCGCAGGCGGCGAGACGGTCGTCCACCTGACCGGCAGGGGTCTCGGCGGACGGAATCAGGAGCTTGCCCTTGCAGCGGTTCCGGCGCTGGCCGGGCTGGATGCAGCAGTGTTCTCGGTGGGCAGTGACGGCACCGACGGCCCCACGGATGCTGCCGGCGGCTATGTGGATGGTGACACCCTCTCCGCACTGACCGCCAAGGGCTGGAAGGTGTTCGATACCCTGCAAAACAACGACGCCTACCATGCACTGAAAGCTGTGGACGGCCTTATCATGACCGGCGCTACTGGCACGAATGTCAATGATGTTGCCGTGGCGCTGGTGGGGGAAAAGTAAAAATGTGATTCTGGTATGAAAGAGGGGAGGCTCCCATGTACGTCGATTGGGAATACTACAAAATTTTCTATTATGTGGCGAAGTATCAGAACTTTACGAAAGCGGCGCGGGTGCTGGGCAACAACCAGCCCAACATCACCCACTCGATGAACCGGCTGGAAAGCCAGCTGAACTGTGTGCTCTTTACCCGCTCCAACCGGGGCGTCACCCTGACGCCGGAGGGCGAGATGCTCTACTCCCGCATCGCCTCGGCGGCGGTGCAGATACAGGACGCGGAGGAAGAACTGAGCGCCAGCGCCACCCTCGAGCACGGCTCCATCAGCATCAGTGCGACGGAGACGGCGCTGAACATCTATCTGGCCGAGAAGCTGCGGACGTTCCACACCGAGTATCCCGGCATCCGGCTGCGCATCTCGAACCACTCTACGCCCCAGGCGGTGCAGGCTGTGAAGAACGGAGAAGTGGATTTTGCCATCATCTCCACCCCGGCGGAAGTAGAACAGGGCCTGAAGATGGTGGAACTGAGACCGTTTTATGAAGTGCTGGTGGGTGGAAAGACCTTCACTGCACTGGCCAGCCAGCGCCTGACGCTGAAGGAACTGAGCTGCTATCCGCTCATCTCTCTCAGCGATGAGAGCATGACCCGGAGCTTCTACCGGCAGTTCTTCCTCGATCACGACGCCGTGCTCCGGCCCGACACCGAGGCCGCCACCACCGACCAGATGCTCACGCTGGTGAAAAGTGAGCTGGGCCTTGCCTTTGTGCCGGAACCGATGACGAAAGAGCTTCTGGCCCGCGGCGAGCTTGTCGAGCTGCATCTGCAGGAGATCATTCCATCCCGTTCTATCTGCCTCGTCTACGACCATCACCGCCCGCTGAACACGGCGGCCCGGAAGTTCCAGCAGATGTTGACAAAAGCGGAGCCGGGCCATCCGGCAGCGCCGAAGCAGGCGGATGGCGTCTCTTTCGTATCCCAATAAAATGATTTGTCGTTGTCCCATACCGGAAAGCTTCCCTTTTGATATGGGAATTTGTTGCAGCGCTTTCAGGCAGCAGTGCTATTATAAAAGAATTTGCAGGATGGGTAAGACGTATCTTGGATATGGCTGCAATATTCGTTCTGTATTGGAGAAACTGCCGCCCTTTTATTTTACAGGTCAGATGGACCCGCCGTTGGTCGCCGCAACTTCGCCATACCAGAAGGCACTGTCTTTCGGGATGCGCCGCCCGGAAGCGTAATCGACGTACACCAGACCAAAACGCTCTCTGTATCCGCTGTGCCACTCGTAGTTGTCCAGCAGGCTCCAATGGAAGTACCCTCGCACGTCGGCACCGGCCTGAATGCCCTCGGAGAGTTTTTCCAGATAGCGCGCCAGAAAATCAATTCGCTCCACGTCATGCACCTTGCCGTCCCGATAGATTTTGTCGGTGCAGGATAAGCCGTTTTCCGCGATGAACATGGGCAGTCCATACCGCTCCTGGATGTAACGGGGACCCCAGTTCAGGCTTTCCGGCTCTACTGGCCAGTTCATGGCTGTGTGAGCGTATCCCGCAGGGCGCTCCACATAACAGGGGCCATTCGTTCCCATCTGTACAGGCGCGGCATTGTAGATGTTCAGCCCGAGCATATCCGGTCTGCCCAGAGACAGGGCGTCGTTGATGTATTGCGGCACAGCACCGATGCAGGCGGAAAGCTGCGGCCCACAGAGGTCCGGTCCGGGCCAGCGGCCAAGGCACAGAGGGTCGAGCGACATCGTGTGGGTGAAGGCCCAGTCCTCGTCCGGGCAGGCAAAGGTCAGAGCCCGGGCGGCGTCCACATCTGCTTTTGCCTCAGATACGGGGTAGCAGATGCGGCCTGTGGAGACGAAGCCCACTCTGTTTTCGGCGTCCGTATGGCGGAGCTCCTGCGCGGCAAGGCAGTGCGCATAGATGATATTCTGCCAGCAGGTGAACTGCCCTTCCAGCGGGAGTTTCAGCCCCGGCGCATGCTCACCTGTCCCATAGCCCATTTTCACGATACAGGCAGGCTCATTGAAGGTGAACCACTGGTGGACCCTGCCTTTGAAATGTTCTGCCATTTTTGCCGTGTAGACTGCAAACGCCCGGGCGGTGTCCTCATTCTGCCAGCCGCCCTTTTCTTCCAGCGCCTGCGGCAAATCCCAGTGATACAGCGTAATATACGGCTCGATGCCCGCTTCCAGCAAAGTATTCACAAGACCATCGTAATAGGCAAAGCCTTTTTCGTTCCAGTCCGTGCCGCCGGTGGGGGCGATGCGCGTCCACGCCACAGAGAAGCGATAGGCTTTCAGGTGCATCGACTTCAGCAGTTCGATGTCTTCCCGCCAGCGGTGATAGCTGTCGCAGGCGGTATCACCGGTCTCGCCCCGATAGGTGCGGCCCGGTGTGTGAGAGAAAACATCCCAGATGCTCCGGCCTTTTCCATCCTCGACGGCACCGCCCTCGATTTGATAGGCTGCAGTCGCAGCGCCCCATACAAATTCTTTTGGAAATACTGCCATGTTCGTTCTCCTTTTATCTCGTCAGATACATGTGTACAGGAACTTGAGATCCTTACTGATTATAGTATACTCTTCTGTGGCTGCCGGTGCAAATAGCATTTTATTGGTGACCATTGTGGAAATACACATCAGGATACGCTATACTAAAACAGAGAACAGGGAATTCATCTGGCGAAAAAAGCCAAAGGGAAGGGAAACCAAAATGATAGACAAAATGCTCGTGCGCGGGGCAAAGGTACACAACCTGAAAAACATCGACGTGGACATCCCGCTGAACAAGATCGTGGGCATTGCGGGCGTGTCGGGGTCGGGTAAATCCTCGCTGGCGCTGGGGGTGCTGTATGCCGAAGGCTCCCGCCGGTATCTGGAGGCACTGTCCACCTACACCCGCCGCCGGATGACCCAGGCTTCGAAAGCCTCGGTGGAAGAGGTGCTGTATGTTCCGGCGGCGCTGGCGCTGCACCAGCGTCCGGGCGTGCCGGGCATCCGCAGCACCTTCGGCACCGGCACGGAATTGCTGAACAGCCTGCGGCTCATGTACTCCCGCCTCGCAAGCCACCGCTGCCCGAACGGGCATTACATCCCGCCGACGCTGGCTGTTGCGGCGGGCAAGGAGCTGGTCTGCCCGGAGTGCGGTGCGCATTTCTATGCGCCGTCGGCGGAGGAGCTGGCTTTCAACTCTCAAGGGGCCTGCCAGAAGTGCGGCGGCATAGGCAGCGTCCGGACGGTGGACATGGCGTCGCTGGTGCCGGACGACTCGCTGACCATCGACGGCGGCGCAGTGGCCCCGTGGAACAGCCTGATGTGGTCGCTGATGACAGACGTCTGCCGGGAGATGGGCGTGAGGACGGATGTGCCGTTCCGCGACCTGACCGAACAGGAAAAGGACATCGTCTACCACGGTCCAGCAGAGAAAAAGCATATCTTCTACCACGCCAGGAACTCGAATCAGGCCGGCGAGCTGGACTTTACCTATTACAATGCCGTCTACACTGTAGAAAATGCTCTTGCAAAGGTCAAGGATGACAAGGGCATGAAGCGGGTGGAAAAGTTCCTGCGGGAAGATGTCTGCCCCGAGTGTCACGGCTCACGGCTCTCAGCGGCGGCGCGTGCGCCGAAGCTGCGGGGCATTTCGCTGGACGAAGCCTGCCAGATGACGCTGGAAGCCCTCGTGGAGTGGGTGAAGGGCGTGCCGGGCAGCCTGCCGGAAGAGATGCGCCCGATGGCGGAGAGCATCTGCGAGGCATTCGAAAGTACCGCCAAGCGGCTGATGGACTTAGGTCTGGGTTATCTGACGCTTGACCGCTCGGCCTCGACCCTTTCCACCGGTGAGCGCCAGCGGATGCAGCTGGCCCGGGCCGTCCGCAACCGCACCACCGGCGTGCTCTATGTGCTGGATGAGCCGTCCATCGGCCTGCATCCGTCGAACATCGTGGGCTTGACCGGTGTGATGCACGACCTCGTGGCCGACGGCAACTCGGTCATTCTGGTGGACCACGACACCCAAATCCTGAAAGAGGCCGACTGGGTGATCGAGATGGGGCCGGAAGCGGGAGCTAAGGGCGGACATGTCATTGCCGAAGGGACGATAGCTGATTTGGAGGCAAAGCCGGAGTCCCAGATCGGGCCGTTCCTCTCCGGAAAAGCTGAGACGAAATTGCGCAGGTGTGCCAGGGAAGGAGAGATGTTCGCAGAGGGGGCTATCCATCTCTCCACCGGCAGCATCCACACGGTCAAGCCTTTGGAGCTGGACATTCCCAAGGGGCGGCTCACCGTGGTAACGGGCGTGTCCGGCTCCGGCAAAACGACGATGGTGCTGGAAAGCCTCGTGCCGGCGCTGGAAGCAAAGATAAACGGCAGCGCCCTCCCGGCACATATCCGGGAGATTCGCGCCGAGGACATCGCGCACGTCAAACTCATCGACGCGACGCCCATCGGCATCAATGTGCGCTCTACCGTGGCGACCTACGCGGGCGTCCACGACGAGCTGCGGAAGCTCTATGCCAAATCTCCGGACGCCAGGCAAAAGGGCTTCAAGGCCAGCGATTTTTCCTACAATACTGGAAGTCTGCGCTGCCCCGGCTGCGACGGCACCGGTGAGGTGAGCCTGGACGTGCAGTTCCTGCCGGATGTGAACATCATCTGCCCCGACTGCCGGGGTTCCCGCTACGCGCGGGCGGCTTACGGCGTGAAGCTGGCCAACGAGGCGGAGCAGGCCGTCTCCCTGCCGGAACTGATGGATATGGACGTCAACTCCGCTCTTGAGTTCTGCGGCGGGATGAAGACAGTGAGCCAGCGCCTGCAGACATTGCAGCAGCTGGGTCTGGGCTACCTGACACTGGGTGAAGAGACGCCCAGCCTCTCCGGCGGCGAGGCCCAGCGCCTCAAGCTGGCCAGCGAGATCGGCCGCACCCAGACCGACTCGGTGTTCGTTTTCGATGAGCCCAGCATCGGCCTCCACCCGCTGGACGTGCAGGTGCTGCTGCGGGTGTTCCAAGCCCTGCTGGACAACGGCGCAACGGTCGTTGTCATCGAACACGACCTTGATGTCATCCGCAACGCGGACTATGTCATCGACATGGGGCCGGGCGGCGGCGAGAGCGGCGGCCGCGTCGTGGCAACAGGCACGCCGGAGGAGATCCAGGAAAACCCGGAGAGTATTACCGGAAGATATTTATAACAAAAAGGGGGCAGGTGCTGCATGGCATCTGCCCCCTTCGTCAATATTCTTATTTGCTTTCTGGTACACCACGCAGTTCGGCACGGATGGCATGGAAGCGCTCGGGAACATCTTCTTCCCGGATATTTTTGACGACTCCCAGAAGCTTTGCGGTTTCGCCTACGGGATAGACCATGATGCACTTCTGATGCTTCGCTGACGATCAAAACAAAAAGTTAATTCTCGGAAGAAATATCCTGACCAAAATACTTCTCGCTCAGCTCCTTGAGGGTGCCGTCAGCGCGCAGCTCGTCGATGGCGCTGTTGAGGGCGTCGAGGAAGGAAGAGTCTTCGCTCTTGACGATAGGGATCGCAACGTGAGAAGCATCTTCGGTCTGGGCGACCAGCTTGAAGTCGGCGTCCGGATGGACGTTCAGGTAGTCGTAGAAGGAGACGTTGGCGTTCAGGGTGGCGTCGATGCGGCCAGCAGCCAGCAGCTGGATGGTCTCTTCCAGCGTGTCGATGCCCTGCACGGTCGCGCCGTAGCTCTCGGCCAGCTCCATGTAGGTGGAAGCGAGGCTGTTGGCCGTGGTCTTGCCGGCAAGGTCCTCGAAGCTCTTGATGTCGTCGTTATCCTTGCGGACGGCGAGGGCGGTGTGGATGTAACCGTAGGGAGTGGTGAAGTCGTAGGTCTTGGCGCGCTCTTCGGTGACTTCGACACCGTTGCAGACGAGGTCGTAGCGGCCAGCGTCCAGACCGGCGAACAGGCTGTCCCAGTCGCTCTCGACGTACTCGGGCTCGACGCCCAGCTTCTCGGCAATGGCGCGGGAGACTTCGACGTCGTAGCCCACGAGGGTGTCGCTCTCATCGTGGAAGCTCCAGGGCTGCCATGCGCCTTCCAGCGCGATGACCAGCTTGCCGTTGGACTGGATGGTCTCCAGCTTGTTGGCGGCAGCAGCGGAAGCAGAAGCAGCGGTACTGGAAGCAGTGGAGGCAGAAGTGTTGGAAGAGCAGCCAGCCAGCGAGAGAACACCGGCAGCGGCCATGACGCTCATGAGAGAAATAAAGGTTCTGCGTTTCATAGGTGATGATCCTTTCTTATTCAGTATGGGAAATTTTCTGAAGGAACTCACGGGTCCTTGCCTCTTTGGGATGGGCGAAGAACTCCTGCGAGGGGGCTTCCTCGACCACGACGCCGTTTTCCATAAAGACGGTGCGGGACGAGACGTTGCGGGCAAAGCCCATCTCATGGGTGACGACCAGCATGGTCATGCCCTCCTGTGCCAGCTGCCGCATGACGGCCAGCACTTCGCCGGTCAATTCCGGGTCGAGGGCGCTGGTGGGTTCGTCGAAATAGATGATCTCGGGGCCGGAGGCAAGAGCGCGGGCGATGGCCACGCGCTGCTGCTGACCGCCCGACAGCTGACGGGGGTAGTAGTCGGCACGGTCGGCGAGGCCGACCTTTTCCAGCATCTTCATGCCGACGGCATCGGCCTCTGCTTTGGGCATCTTCCGGGCAACGATGAGGCCCTCGGTGACGTTCTGCAGGGCCGTTTTGTTGCGGAAGAGGTTGTAGTTCTGGAAGACGAATGCCGTCTTGCGGCGCAGCCGCGCGATGCTGGCGCGATCAGCGTGGGCGAGGTCGAATGTCTCGCCGTCGAAGGTGAGCTTGCCTGCGTCCGCCGTCTCGAGGAAGTTGAGACATCGCAGCAGGGTGGTCTTGCCTGAGCCGGAAGGGCCGAGGATGGCCACGACGTCGCCCTTTTCCACCGTCAAATCGACGCCGCGCAGTACGTCCAGACTGCTGGTCGGCTTGGGGGCGCGGCCAAAGATGCCGGGATGGACGCCGGGCTTTGCGTAAGTATGGAAGGATTTGTGGACGCCGCGTATCTCTAACATTGCCATAACAGCCACACTCCTTTCTTACTGGAAGCCGTGGGCGTTGAGCTGGCGCTCCAGCAGCCCTTGCAGCTTGGTGATGACGGTACAGAACAGCAGGTACACCACGGCCACCTCACAGTAGATGGGCAGGAAGATGTAGGTGCGGGCGGCGACGCGCTGGCCGGCCATGAACAGCTCCGCTACCGTGATGTTGGAGGCCAGAGAGGTGTCCTTTATCATGCCGATGAGGGAGTTGGAGAGGGCAGGCACGGCGGTGCGCAGGGCCTGCGGCAGCACGATGCGGCGCATGATCTGCCACCAGCTCATGCCGACGCAGTAGCCGGCTTCCAGCTGGCCCTGCGGCACGCTCTCGAGTGCGCCGCGCATGGTCTCGGCGCAGTATGCGCCCTCGTTGAAGGCGAAGGCGATGACTGCCGCCGGGAAAGCGTCCAGCATGATGCCCACGCTGGGCAGGCCGTAAAAGATGATGAAAAGCTGCACCAGCAGCGGCGTGCCGCGGATGACCCAGATGTAGAACCGGGCCAGCTGGCTCAGCACCGGCACCCGGGCGTACTGCACCAGCGCCACAGCCACTGCCAGCACCATCGCCAAGGTGAACGAGATGAGGGTGAGGGGAATGGTCATGGTGAGGCCCGCCGAGAGGATGCGGGGAAGAGCCTCCCAGAGCACGCTGACGGTGCGGTTGGATAAGAGTGTTTCCAGCATGGATACTCCTTTTTCAAAATTTGAATAAACAGACAAGACAAGTGGGTGGACATATTATATACCTTAAAGCAGGGTCGAAGTCAAGAGGAAAAAATGAAAATCCTACAAAACCTACCAGAATACTATAACATGATTTGGAAATGAACGCAAATGGTTTCGAAAAATTGCATGGTATAGACGAAATGGATGAAAAACAGGTGTTAACTTTGTGCAGAACGGCAGAGTAGTTGACGCGGCAGAAGCTTTCGGGTACAATAAGAACTGTATAGACCTGTAAAGGTACAAACAGGCCGCACGCCCCGCCAGACGGGAGCGCGGCGGATACGGAGGACAAACGTGATGAAACGTATTGGTATTCTGGGCGCTGGCACCTGGGGCATGGCCCTTGCACGGATGCTGACTGTGAGCGGGAATGATGTGCTGGTGTGGTCGGCCATCGAGAAGGAGATCGACAGCCTTTCCACCACCCGCAAGCACCCCAATCTGCCGCAGATGAAGATCCCCGACGAGCTGCGGTTCACCAAGAGCATCGAGGAAGTCTGCAAAGACAAGGACATCCTGCTGTTCGCAGTGCCGTCGGTGTTCGTCCGCTCCACGGCGGCGAAGGCCCGGCCCTATGTGGCCGACGGCCAGATCATCGTGGACGTGGCAAAGGGCATCGAGCCCGACACCCTGTACACCATGACCGAGATCCTGGCCGATGAGCTGGGCAAGGAAGGCGGCCCGAAGGGCGTGCGTCTTGTGGCCCTGTCCGGCCCCACCCACGCCGAGGAAGTGGCCATCGACCTGCCCACCACCATCGTGTCGGCCAGCAAGGATATGGAGGCCGCTGCCTATGTGCAGGAGGTCTTCACCAACAATGTCATGCGCGTCTACACCAACGAGGACATCAAGGGTGTAGAGCTGAGCGGCGCCATGAAGAACGTCATCGCGCTGGGCGTCGGCATCTCCACCGGCCTCGGCTACGGCGATAATGCCCGCGCTGCCCTCATCACCCGCGGCATCGCCGAGATCGCCCGTCTGGGCGTGGCGATGGGCTGCAATGTCCACACTTTCGCGGGTCTGGCCGGTATCGGCGACCTCATCGTGACCGCCACCAGTATGCACAGCCGCAACAACCGCGCCGGTATCCTCATCGGCAAGGGCGAGACCCCGGAAAATGCCGTCAAGGAAGTCGGCATGGTGGTCGAGGGCATGAACGCCCTGCCCGCTGCGCTGGAACTGGCCGAGCGGTATCAGGTGGAAATGCCCATCGTCCAGACCGTCAACGCCATCGTTAACAAGGGCATGAGTGCGGCAGAGGCTGTCAAGTCCCTGATGGAGCGCGGCCTGAAGAACGAGCTGCCGCAGGGCTACGAAAAATAAACGAAAAGGGGCGGTATCATGCCTTCTACCTACGCACACCGCCGCTTTGGTGCGGATGTTCTGGCCCTGCTGCCGGATGGTCTGCGCGCGACGCTGGAACAGCACCGGGAGCTTTACGACATGGGTCTCCACGGGCCGGACCTGATGTTTTATTACAAGGCCTTGCAGTCGAACCCGGTGAACCGTCTGGGCAACACCATGCACGAGCAGAAGGGCGAGGTGTTTTTCACCCGTGCCCGCACCGTGGTGGAAAATGCAACGGATAAAAGCGCCGCACTGGCTTATGTGCTGGGCTTTGTCTGCCACTTCGCGCTGGACAGCACCTGCCACCCTTATGTGGAGGCCTATGTCCGGGAGAGCGGTGTGGGCCACTGCGAGATTGAGACGGAGTTTGACAATGCTCTGATGCGGGAAGACGGCCTCGACCCCATAAAGTTCTTCACGGCCAGCCACATCAAACCCAGCCGGGAGCGGGCCGAGGTCATCGCGCCCTTCTACGAAGGCGTCACGGTGGACGAGACGCTGGCGGCGATGAAGGGGATGATAACGGTGCATCATCTTTTGCAGGCGGCGAACCCCGTCAAGCGCTGGGTGGTGCTGACCGGGATGCGCGTCGCGGGCAAGTATGAGTTCATGCACGGCCTTGTGGCAAACCCGCAGCCGAACCCCAAATGCGTCCAGAGCAGCCAGAAGCTCGAAGAGCTGTATAAAACGGCTGTGCCGCTGGCGGTAAGGCTCATCGAAGAGTATGCAGAGAACAAGCCGCTGGGGGCGGAGTATCAGCATACGTTTGGGGAGAACTGAGAGGAGCACCGGATGGAAAAAAGCGGTAAATTCCGCCTGACGAGCTTGGAGCGGAACTGGATCCTGTACGACGTGGGCAACTCGGCCTTTGTGCTGATGGTGGCCACCCTTATCCCCATTTTCTTCAACGCGCTGGCGGCAGCCGGGGGATTGAGCTCGGTGGAGTATCTGGCTTACTGGGGCTATGCCAGCTCGGCTGTGACCGTCATCACGGCTGTTTTGAGCCCGATTTTGGGGACAGTGGCCGACACGAAGGGCTTCAAGAAGCCTATCTTCATACTCTGCGTTTTCGTGGGCATCGTGGGCTGCTGCGCCATGGGCGCGGCGTCGGCGTGGCTGCCGTTTCTGGTCATCTTCGTCATCGCGAAGGTGGGCTTTTCGGGCAGCCTGGTGTTCTACGACTCGATGCTCAGCGACGTGACCACTCCCGAGCGGATGGACGAAGTGTCCAGCCGGGGCTATGCGTGGGGATACATCGGCAGCTGCGTACCCTTCGTGGTCTGCCTCGGTCTTGTGCTGGGGGCGGGGAGCATTGGCATCAGCCAGATGACGGCGCTGAACCTGGCACTCCTGCTGACGGCGGCGTGGTGGCTGCTCACGACCCTGCCGCTGCTGAAAAGTTATAAACAGCTCTACTATGTGGAGGTGGAAAAGCACGCTGTCCGGCAGAGTTTTGCCCGCATCGGCCATACCCTGCGGCATCTGCCGGAGGATAAGCAAGTGTTCTGGTTTTTGCTGGCGTTCTTCTGCTACATCGACGGCGTGTACACCATTATCGACATGGCGACGGCCTACGGCACGGCGCTGGGTCTGGACACCACCGGCCTTTTGCTGGCACTTCTTGTGACCCAGATCGTGGCGTTCCCGTCGGCCCTCATCTTTGGGCGGTTGTCGAACAAGTACCCCTCGGCAAAGCTCATCCCGGTGTGTATCGCGGCCTACGCGGGCATCGCGGTGTTTGCGTTTTTCCTGACCCAGCAGTGGCAGTTCTGGGTGCTGGCCGTCATCGTGGGCATGTTCCAGGGCGGCGTGCAGGCGCTCAGCCGCTCCCACTTTGCAAAGATCATCCCGCCGGAAAAGTCGGGCGAATACTTTGGCCTCTTCGACATCTGCGGCAAGGGCGCGTCCTTCCTTGGCACCATGATTGTCAGTGTGGGAAGCCAGCTCACCGGCAGCGCCAATGTGGGTGTCGGCTCCCTCATCGTGCTGTTCATCGTGGGATTCGTGCTGTTCAGAGTGTCGTGCAAAAAAGAAGTCGTTCCGGAATGAGATAACGTAACATCTGCTGCGCAGCAGCAAATTGGAGAAGCACAAAAATGCATTTAGCGAAGCGGCTGGCATTTTTGTGCTTCGACTTCTTCTTTGGGCTCTGAAAGGGGTCGCTGGCGCTTTTCTGATTCTCTTTAGGCGACAAAAGAGAATGAACCCCGCCGTTAGTTGCGTCTTACAAAAATACATAGTAAAATAAGCTCAAATCAAAAAATATAAAGGAGCAAGACCATGAAACAATATCCCGGCTACACCCTCGTCAAGCGCGAGGACTGCCCCGAACAGCACGGAACGCTGACCGTGCTGACCCATGACGTCAGCGGGGCGGCTGTCCTGCTGGTGGAAAACGACGACGACAACAAGGCCTTCGGCATCGGCTTCGGCACCTTTCCCTCCGACGACACCGGCGTGTTCCACATCCTCGAGCACTCGGTGCTGGCAGGCAGCGAGAAATACCCGGTGAAGTCGCCGTTTTTGCAGCTGCTCAAGAGCAGCATGGCCTCCTTCCTGAATGCCATGACCTTCCCGGACAAGACGGTGTATCCCTTCGCTACCCCCAACGAGACGGATTTCAAGAACCTGATGGACGTCTATCTCAACGCGGTGTTCTGCCCGCTGGCCATGGTGGACAAGGGCGTATTCGAGCAGGAGGGCTGGCACCGGGACGAAGACGGCACGGTGAGCGGCGTCGTCTACAACGAGATGCAGGGGGCGCTGGCGACGCCGGACGCACAGCTGCAGAACGCTCTGAGCCGGGCAATGTTCCCGGATACGGCTTACGGCTTCGTCTCCGGCGGCGACCCGGCGTCCATTCCGGCGCTGACCTATGAGAAGTATGTGCGGGTCTACCGCCGCCACTACAGTGCCGACAACTGCTGCATCACCCTCTACGGCAAGATGGACATGGCTGAGAAGCTGGCCTTCCTCGACGAGCAGTATCTGAGCCGTATGCCCAAGAGCGCCAGCCGCCCCCGCCTGACAGTGCAGGACGAGCAGGTCGGTGCGAAGCGGAATATCCCGTACTATACCGAGAAGCCGGAGCCGGACGAGGCTCAGTGTGCGCTGGCGTGGTACACCGGTGCGTTCAGCGACCGGGAGCGCCAGCTGGGCGTGGAGATCTTGCTGGACGCCCTGCTGGGGACGAACCAGGCGCCTCTGAAAGCCGCCCTGCTGGAAGAAAAACTGGGCGCGGACATCGACGTGGGCTTCGATGACAGCACGCTGCAGCCGACCTTGGAGCTTGTGCTCCGGGGCGCGACGGAAGAGTCGGCGGGCAAATTTGCCGCCGCCGTGCGCAAGGCCGTGGACGGCATCCTCGAGAAGGGCATCCCCGAGGAGCTGCTGATGGCAAGCCTCAACTCCACCGAATTCGCTTCCCTTGAGCGGCCGGGCAGTATCCCGGACGGTGTGCTGGACGCCATCAATGCATCTACAGGCTGGCTCCACACCGGCGACCCGGCCCTGCTGCTTCACACGAACGCTCTGTTCGCTTCCCTGCGGGAGAAGCTGGAACAGGGCTGGTTCAATGAGCTGCTGCGGGAGCTGTTCGCGCCTGCGCCGGTGGAGATCATCCAGGTGCCGACCCTGCCCAAGAAAGAGGAAGAGGGGCGCGCCGCCCGCACCGACGGCAAGCTGGTGCTGGACCATCCGCTGACAGCCGCCGACCTCGGCGAGGGCAAAAAGCAGACACCGGGCAGCAAGGAGCTGCTGGCGGGTGCAGAACTGCTGCACCACCCCTCGGCAGGCAATACCTACCTGTACCTTTACTATGATCTGGGCGGCATGGCACCGGAAGATATGTCCTGCCTGCATCTGCTCACGGATGTCATTGATGAGCTGGACACCGAAAGGCACACGGCCCAGGAACTGAACACTCTGCGGAACACCTGGCTGGGAAGCAGTGGTGCGTGGATGGACTGCTGGACGGGACGGCAGGAAGGCAGGCCCTGCCACGCAAAGCTCATCGTGGGGATGAGTATGCTGGAACGCAGCCTCGAAAAGGCTGTGGAGCTGGGCAGTGAGTGGCTGTATGAGACAAAGTTCAGCGGCCCGCAGGCCGAAGCTGCTATGGAGCGGGTGGCAAGCCAGCAGAAGCTGCTCATGGAGCAGAAGTTCCTGCGGGAGGGCCACGCCTTCGCCGCCATGCGGGCGGCGGCACATTTCTCGGTGGAATCCGCACTGAGTGAGCGCTGCAACGGCGTGAGCTACTACCACTATATCTGTGAGCTGCTGGAAAAGGCCGACTGGACCGCTCTGGGCAAAAAAATGGAAGAGCTGTGGAAGAGTGTACTGAAAAAGAACGCCCTGACCATCAGCCTCCACGGCAGCGACGCGGCGCTGGATACCCTGAAAAAGCTTCTGCCGGGCAGTGCCTTCGCGGCAGAAAAGCGCGGCGAGGCAAAGCCCTACACTGAGGAGCTGACAGCTCCGGTGAACGAGGCCTTCATCATCGACGGCGGCGTGAACTACGATGTGCTGGTCTGGCCCATGGAACGGCGGTTGGAGCGGAAGGTGCTGGCCCGGGTGATGAGCTACGAGTATCTGTGGCACAACATCCGCGAGGTGGGCGGCGCGTATGGCACCGGCATGGTGACCCAGAACGACGGCACCGAATATCTCTACACCTACCGCGACCCACACCTGAAAGAAAGCTATGAGACTTTCGCAAAGGGGCCGGCAGAACTGGTAGGCCGCGACTACACCGAGAAGGACATGAACGAGTTCATCGTGGGCGCGGCAGCAAAGCTGGACACCCCGCGCAAGCCCCGGGAAGAGGCTGCGTCTACCGACTGCAAATATTTCTGCGGCATCACCGACGAGATGACTGCCGCCGAGCGCAAGAGCCTGTGCAGTGTGGATGTTGCCGCCCTCAAGGCCGAGGCGGCGGACCTGTCGGCCCGGATGGAGAAGGGCGTGCGGGTGGTCTTCGGCAGCAAGGAGGCTGTGGAGGCTGCAAAGGAGCTGTTTGACCGGGTGGAAACCCTGTAAAAATACGCAGAGAATCTCCCGGAGACTTTGCGCAGAAAATTGAGTGAAAGATCCCCTGTCTGTGGAAAAGAACACAGGCAGGGGATTTTTGCTGCTTTGAAATATTACTTATAGGATAAAATATACAGAAAAATACAAATATGAGGGCAAAAAGTATGTACTCCTGCGGTGGAGAAAAGCGTGGTATCCTTTTGCCAGCGACAGAACGAAAGGAAGTGAGAACACAGGATGGGGCAGGAAAAGCAGGCTGCGGCCAAGGGACAGGAAAGTCTCCGGAAAGCCACCGACACCCTGAGCACCATGCTGGCGCAGGAGGTGAAAGATTTGAACGCCCGCCAGCGCGCGGCCCGCAGAGAGAACAGCACCGACCCCGGCATCATGAAGGGACTGAAAGAAGCGACTGCCGTGCTGAAAGATCTGGCGGGCGTGTCGAAGACCCTGAACGACCAGGGCGTGGACGCAGAAGGGCGGGAATGCGGTGTGGTGCTGCTGCCGCCGGTGGAGGATGTATGACGACAGAAAACAAGAATGCGGGCGTCGTGTGGAGGCCTCAGCCGAGGCAGATGGAATTTATGCGGAGGCCGGAGCCGGAAGCACTTTACGGCGGCGCGGCAGGCGGCGGTAAGAGCGACGCCCTCGTCATCGAGGCGCTGCGGCAGGTACACATTCCGCACTACCGGGCGCTCATCCTCCGCAAGACCTATCCGCAGCTTTCCGACCTCGTGGACAAGAGTCAAAGCTATTACCGCCGGGCCTTTCCGGAGGCGCAGTACAATGCCACGAGCCATGTGTGGGTCTTCCCCAGCGGGGCGAAAATTTACTTCGGCTCGATGCAGTACACCAAGGACCGGACGAACTATCAGGGCAAAGCCTTCGATTTCATCGGGTTCGACGAGCTGACCCACTTCGAGTGGGAGGAGTACAGCTACATGATGAGCCGCAACCGCCCCACCGGCCCCGGCACCCGGGTGTATCTGCGGGCCACCACCAACCCCGGCGGGGTGGGCCACGGCTGGGTGAAGGCGCGGTTCATCACGCCCGCCCCGCCCGGCACCCCCATCGTGGAGGAATACCCGGTGCGGATGCCGGACGGCACCGAAAAGGTGCTGCGGCGGGCGCGGGTGTTCATCCCGTCCAGCATCTTCGACAACCCCGCCCTGCTGGAAAATGACCCGGACTATTTGGCCAGCCTCGCGGCCATGCCGGAGGCCGAAAAGCAGGCGCTGCTCTACGGCAGCTGGGACAGCTTTTCGGGGCAGGTGTTCACCGAGTGGCGGAATGACCCGAACCACTACGAAGACCAGCGCTGGACCCACGTCATCGCGCCGTTCACCATCCCGAAGCACTGGAAAATCTACCGGGGCTACGATTTCGGCTTTTCGAAGCCGTTCTCGGTGGGGTGGTACGCGGCGGACGAGGAAGGGAGGCTCTACCGCATCAAGGAGCTGTACGGCTGCACCGGACGCCCCAACGAGGGTCTGCGCATCGACCCGGTGGAGCAGGCACGGCGCATCCGGGAGGCCGAGCAGAACGACCCGGTGCTCCGGGGCAGAGTCATTCAGGGCATTGCCGACCCGGCCATCTTCGACGAGAGCCGGGGCGAGAGCATCGCCGCCATGATGGAGCGGGGGCCGAACTTTCTGCACTGGATGCCCGGCGACCACACCCGTCTGGCGGGCAAGATGCAGATGCACTACCGGCTGAATTTTGACGGCGAGGGCAGGCCGATGCTGCAGGTGTTCAATACCTGCAAGCACTTCATCCGCACCATCCCGAACCTCGTGTACGACGAGAGCAATGTGGAGGACATCGACACCCGGCAGGAAGACCACATCTACGATGAGTGCCGCTATGTGCTGATGGAAAATCCCATCTCGCCGCCCCGGCATACATCGGCCCCGCCGGTGCTGGATGACCCGCTGGAGCTGCATCGGAAGGCGAAGTTTCTGAGGGTGTAAAGGCTCTCCCTTTGGGAGAGGCTGGGGGCGGAGAAAAACGATAGCGCCCTGCAACAGAGGACAGGAAGGAGAAAAACGAATACTATGGATGAAGCAACAAAACTGCCCATCGGGCCGGAAGAGGTGGCTGAGGCTGCGCAGATCTTGCAGCGGTACAAGGCGGGCAAGGCCGCGCTGGACAAGCGCCTGGTGGACAACGAACTGTGGTTCCGGATGGGACACTGGAAGAACTACCAGAACCCCATGATGGAGGGCAAACCCCAGCCGTCCAGCGGCTGGTTGTTCAACTCCATCGCCAACAAGCATGCCGACGCGATGGACAACTACCCCAGTCCCAACGTCCTGCCCCGTGCCGAGGACGACGAGGCAGCGGCACAGGCGCTTTCCAGCGTGCTGCCCGTGGTGCTGGAACAGGCTGACTATGAGCAGGTGTACAGCGACACCTGGTGGCGCAAGCTCAAGCAGGGAACCGGAGTCAAAGGCGTGTTCTGGGATTCGGAGCAGCGGGGCGGTGTGGGCGAGATCGCCATCCGGCCCATGAACCTGCTGATGCTCTACTGGGAGCCGGGCGTGGACGATATTCAGGCGTCGCCCCACTTTTTCTCGCTGAGTCTGGCCGACACGGCTCAGCTGGAAAGCCGCTGGCCCCAGCTGGCCGGACACACTGCCAGCGTGCTGGACGTGCCGCATTACATCCACGACGGCGGCCTTGATACCAGCGACAAGAGCGTCGTGGTGGACTGGTACTACAAAAAGCTTTCCCCCGAGGGCAGGAGCGTCCTGCACTACTGCAAGTTCTGCAATGGCGTGGTGCTCTACGCCAGCGAGAACGACCCGGCGCTGGCCGAAAGAGGCTTCTACGACCACGGCAAGTATCCCTTTGTGTTCGACGCGCTGTTCATGGAAGAGGACAGCCCGGCGGGCTTCGGGTACATCGATGTGATGAAGGAGTGCCAGACCGCCATCGACAAGATGAACCACGCCATGGACGAGAACGTCCTGCTCTCGTCCCGCCAGCGGTATGTGCTGAGCGACACGGCGGGCGTCAATGAGGAAGAGCTGACTGACCTGTCGCGGGACATCATCCATGTGGTGGGGCGCCTGAACGACGACAGTTTCCGGCCGTTGCAGACGGCGGGTCTGCAGGGCAACAGCCTGAGCTACCGCAACAGCCGCATCGAGGAGCTGAAGGAGATCAGCGGAAACCGTGACATGACCCAGGGCGGCACCGCAGGCGGCGTGACGGCAGCTTCGGCCATCGCGGCCTTGCAGGAGGCGGGTTCGAAGCTCAGCCGGGATATGCTCAAGAGCGCTTACAGGGCATTTGCCAAAGAGTGCTACCTTATCATCGAGCTGATGAGGCAGTTCTACGACGAGGAGCGCATCTTCCGCATCACCGGCAAGAGCGGCGAGAGCGAGTTCGTCCGCTTTTCGGGCCAGGTGCTCCGCGCCCAGCCTGCAAGAGTCGTGGGCGGCGTGGAGCTGGGCAGTCATGAGCCGGTGTTCGACATCGTGGTGAGTGCGGAGAAAAAGTCCACCTTCTCCCGCCTGTCGCAGAACGAGACGGCCAAGGAGTGCTATCAGCTGGGCTTTTTCGCCCCGGCCAACGCCGACGCCGCGCTGGCGGCGCTGGAAATGATGGACTTTGAGGGCATCGAAAAGGTGCGCCAGAGGGTGCGTCAGAACGGCACCCTTGCCCAGCAGCTGGCGCAGATGCAGGCCCAGATGGCCCAGCTGACGGGTCTGCTGGAAGTGCAGAAAAAGTCCAAAGCCCCCAAGCTCAGCGGCCCGGCACAGGAGCTGAGCACGGCTGCGATGGCGAGGGCGATGAAGACGCAGAAAGGAGAAATGAGATGATAAAAGTAAACTACACCGAGCTGGACGGCCCGGCAGGCCCCACCTGCCGGCTGGAAGCTTCGGGCCATGCGGGCTATGCCCCCGCCGGGCAGGACATCGTGTGTGCGGGGGCCAGCACCCTGATGCAGACCCTCTGCGCCCTGCTGGCGGGCGAGGAAGGCACCAGGAGCGGCGTGTGGGACGAGCCGGACGGCCCGCGTCTGGCCGTGACGGCGGCAGCACCCCAGAAGCCGTGGGTGGAGGGGGCGTTCGAATTTGCAAAGGCGGGCTTTGCTCTGCTGGCAGAACGCTACCCGGACAATGTCCGCTTCGCCGATTTGAGCGGACGGGGAGAACAGTCGATGGTGGATCTGCAGCTCTTTGCCTCGGATGGCGGCGATGCCGCCGCCCCCTCCGCTCCTGCCCTCAGCCATGCACAGGCTCAGCAGGCCATCGCCTCCGGGACTATGAAGGCGGATGAGGGCCGGGAAGCTTCGGATGTGCCGACACCGGCGGCAGTGCAGGAGCCGGAAGAGCGTCCTGCACCGCCCGAACGTCCTGCGCCGCTGCCGCTCCCGCCCATCCCGGGCCTGAGAGAGGGCGCGAACACCGTCCGCGCCCTCCACGCCCGCTGGGCGGCGGAAGAGGCGATGCTTCGCCGGGATATGCCGGATTTTTCGCTCAAGCAGGAGCTGGCAAACCCCGAGATGCGCCGCCTGATGGAGCTGCCCGGGATGCGGATGGGTGACGCCTACCGTCTGGCCCACTACAACGACACTCTGCGTCAGACCGCCCAGACCGTGGAGCAGGGCGTTGTGGAGCGCATCCGCCAGCGTTCGGCCCGCCCGGCGGAAAACGGTACCAGCCCCGGCGGTGCGGCCATCACCCGGGCCGATGTAGCCAGCATGACCCGCGCCCAGCGTGAGGCACTGGAACGCCGTGCGATGCACGGGGTGAAGATCAGTTTTTAAAAATTTTGATACAGAAAGGACAAATGACATGAAAAGCTACAACCTGAAGATGGACCTCCAGCTCTTTGCCGACCCTTCTGCCAGCCTGCAGAACACCACCGGCACCATGACCAACGAGATGAAGACCTTCTACGAGAAGCGCCTTATCGACCAGGCAGAGCCCCGTCTGGTACATGACCAGTTCGCGGACTACTATCCCGTACCTCAGAACGGCGGCAAGACCATTGAGTTCCGCAAGTACGACAGCCTGCCCAAGGCCGATACCCCGCTGACCGAGGGCGTGACTCCCAACGGCCAGACCCTGAATGTGACCACCATCACCAGCGACCTGCACCAGTACGGCGGCTGGACTCCGCTCACCGATGTGCTGCAGATGACGGCCATCGACAACAATGTGGTACAGGCCACCCGCGTTCTGGCAAGCCAGGCGGGCCGCACCATGGACAGCATCACCCGCGATGTGCTGGCCGGCGGCACCAACGTCATCTATGCGCCGAAGCTTTCCGCAGACGGCACCGAGACTGCCGTCACCAGCCGCAAGGTGCTAGACAAGAGCTGCACCCTGACCCCGAAGCTGTTCTTCCAGGCCGCGGCACAGCTGGGCGCGATGAACGCTGACCCCATTGGCGACAGCTACATCGCCATCATCCATCCCTACGCCGCCTACGACCTCAAGACCTGCAAGGAGTTCATCGAGGCCCACAAGTACGCCGACCCCGACACCATGTACCGCGGCGAGATCGGCAAGCTGGGCAACATCCGCTTCATCGAGACCAGCGAGGCGAAGATCTGGAAGGACGCTACCTGTCCGGAGGGCCTGGCCGTCTTTGGCACCCTCGTGCTGGGCGCCCACGCTTACGGCGTCACCGAGCTGGAAGGCGGCGGCCTGGAGCACATCGTCAAGCAGCTGGGCTACGGTGACGATCCGCTGAACCAGCGCGCCTCTGTGGGCTGGAAGGGTATGCGCGCCGCCGAGCGTCTGGTGGAGCAGTACATGGTGCGCATCGAGAGCGTGTCCAGCTATTCCACCACTGCGGCGGCAAACTGAGCCAGCCGGAAAGGAGAAGCTATGGCAGAAAAGAAGAATGTCCGCATCCGGCTGTTCAAGGACAACAGCCGGTACAAGGGCGATCTGTTCGTGAGCGTCAACGGCGTGAACTATAAGATCCGCCGGGGCGTGGAGGTGGAAGTGCCGCCTGAGGTGGCCGAGGTGCTGGAACACAGCCAGCAGCAGGACGAGTACACCGCCGCCCGCATCGCTGCGGCAGAGACTGCGGCCCAGTAAAATAAGACAACGCGGCCCGGCAGAAACGGCGGAGAAGGCCGCTTCTGCCGGGCCTTTTTGGAAAAAGCGAAAGGAGGCTTTTTATGACGGTAGGAGAAGCGATGGAGCGAGCCGAAGAGCTGCGCCCGGGCAGCCGTGTCGCGGCCCGCACCCGGCAGCGCTGGCTGTGCGAGGTGGACGGGATGCTGCGGGAGAAATTTTTCCGGCCCAGCAGCGCCGACAGCCGGGAGGGCGTGGGCGCGGACATTGCATGGGACAACGGTCTGCGGGATGACGACGTGCTGCTGGTGCCGCCGCCCTTCGACAGCCTGTACCCGCACTATCTGTGCGCCATGACGGACGCCGCGCTGGGCGAGAACGACCGGTACGCCGGTGAGCAGGCTCAGTACAACAGCATCTTAGCCGAACTGGCCGCGTGGCTGCGGCGGAAGAATCTGCCCATCCGGGGCTGCAGCTGGCGTTGGTAAGGAGGGAGAAAGATGATACTTTCGAACCGGAACGGCCTGAAAAACACCCGGAACATGCTGCGGGTGTTCGGCGGGCTGAACGAGACGTACAGCTGCACCGAGGCAGAGTACAGCGCGGGCATCAACTTTTCGGCCCGGAATTTCCCGGCCCTGAGCACCCGTCTGCCCCGGCGGAAGCTGCGGGAGGAAGCAGACCTGAACGGGATGTATCACCTGAACGGCCTGTTGACCGTCTGCGGCAGAGACCTCGTCTACACGCCGGACGACGCTGATGAGATGGAAGTGACCCTGAAAGACGCCGTGGAGGACGGCAAGAAAACGCTGGTGGGCATCGGAACGAAGATCCTGATCTTCCCGGACAAGCTGGCTTTCGACACTGCCAGCCGGAAGGTGAGCGCTCTGGGCGCGGTGTGGTCGGGCAAAAACACCAGCGTAGAGTTTGCACCCTGCGACGCGGAAGGCAAGGTCTACGAGGTGAGTGGCTGCGGCCCTGCTGAACCCGACAAGCCGACGGACGGTCAGCTTTTCCTGCGGGTGGAAGACCCGGAAAAGCCATGGAGCAGCGAGAGCACGCTGGAAGTATATAGTGAGGCGTCCGGCAACTGGTCGGCGGTGGTGCTGGACTACTGCCGCATCTCGGCAAAGGGGGTGGGAACAGACTTTGCAGCAGAGGACACTGTGACCCTCACCGGCTCTGCAGCGGAGCAGGCCGGGCAGTGGAACGAACTGGACGGCGACCGCATCGTCTACGACGCCGGCACAGATGCTCTGCGCGTCAAGGCCGATCCGGGCGGCGAGTGGTTCTATGGCCGTCTGACCCGCACCGGCGCAGCGGTAAGATGGGTGAGTCTGGACGGCAGCGTCAGCCGGGAGTTCGTCTCGGCAGAGGTGGTGGAGTTGGAACGCCGGGTGCCGGACATGGACTACCTGACCGAGTGCGACAACCGGGTGTGGGGATGCTCCAACAAGGAGAACGTCATCTACGCCTGCAAGCTGGGCGACCCCACCAACTGGTTCTCCTACCGGGGCATTGCCGCCGACAGCTATGCCGTGACCGTGGGCAGCGACGGGGCATTTACCGGCGCGGCTACCTGTATGGGATACGCGCTTTTCTTCAAGGAAAACACCCTTCACAAGCTTTACGGCTCCAAGCCCTCGGATTTCCAGCTCAGTAGCCTGCGCTGCCGGGGCGTGGCAAAGGGCGCTGCCCGGAGCCTCTGCGTCATCAACGAGACGCTTTATTATCTCTCGCCCGACGGCGTGATGGCCTGGGACGGCAGCATCCCCACCAAAGTCTCGACGGCCCTCGACCCGGCCCGGCTGCGGAACGTGAAGTCGGCGCTGGGCGGTGCGCTGGACGGGCGGTATTATCTGCACCTCGTGCGGGGCAGCGGCGAAGCCCAGGCCGTGCGGCTGCTGGTCTACGACACCGAGCGGGGGCTCTGGCAGGAGGAAGATGTCTGCTCCTACGAGATGGCCGGAAGCGGCGGGCAGCTCTATCTCTGGGACGGAAAGGCCATCTGGGCCGCAGATGCAGACCGGGAGGAGAACTGGCAGCAGGCGGGCGGCATCGAGGACGGCGTGAGCTTCGAGCTCGTCAGCGGGAACATCGGGCTGGACAGCCCGGAAGAGCTGTATCTCTCCCGGCTGACGCTCCGGCTCGAGGCCGAGGTGAAGAGCCGCATCGAGGTGGCTGTGAGTTACGACAGCGGAGCGTGGGAGACACTGGCCCAGCTGACCGCCGACGGGCGGCGCTGCTTCGATGTTCCGTTTGTGCCGAGGCGGTGCGGGAGCCTGCGGTTCCGGCTGAAGGGCAGAGGTCAGCTCACCCTGCGCAGCCTGACCCGGACGAGCGCCGCCGCGAAGGGCGGCATTCTGGCACAGGAGGTGAACTGAACATGGCAAGTGTCACGGGACTTTCGAAGATCGGACTGCCCCATCTGAGCGAGAACATGGACGCGGAGGATGCCCGCGCCATCCGTAACTACTTATACCAGATGCAGGAGCAATTACAATATGTGCTCTGCAATCTGGACGTGGAAAATATGTCGGAGCCGCTGCGCGCCCGGCTGAACAGCATCCAGTGAGAAAGGAGAATTTATGAGCACCGAGAAAAAGAAAGAACAGCAGCTGCTGGAAGATGTGACTGCCCAGCCTGCAGTCCAGTCCTCCTACAGCACGGCGGGACTGAACAGCCGCAAAGAGGTGGAGAATGCACTGGCAAATGCGGTGTACACCCCCGGTCAGAGCGTCACCAACGCAGCAGCGGACCTGAAAAACTGGCAGCAGAACCGTCCGGGCAAGTATGAGAGCACCTATCAGGGCCGCATCGAAGACCTCATCGGTCAGCTGCTGGAGCGAAACAGCTTCCAGTACAGCTATGCACAGGACCCGCTCTACCGCCAGTATGCCCAGCAGTACACCCAGAACGCCCGCAACGCCAGCGCGGACGCCGCCGCACAGGCTGCGGCCCTCACCGGCGGCTACGGCTCCAGCTATGCGGCCAGTGTGGCCCAGCAGGCGTACCAGCAGCAGATGGGCGTGCTGAACGACGCCCTGCCGTCCCTCTACCGGCTGGCGTTGGACACCTACAACAGTGAGGGCGACGATGTCGTGACCCGAATCGACCAGCTCAACACGCAGGAGCAGAACGCACAGGCGCAGTATAACGCGGAGCTGTCGGACTATTACAGTCAGCTCGACCGGAAGGGTAGCGCCTACAACGCTGCCTACGAGCAGGACTATGGCCGCTATCAGGACTATCTGGGCCGGCTGGACACCCTGTACGGCTACTATTCCAATCAGGAGCAGCAGGCCATCGCCAAGCGCCAGCAGACGTTCAATAATGTGCTGAGCATTCTGGGCGTTATCGGCGACGCGGTGCAGCTGGCCATCACCGGAACCACCGGCATCGGCTCGCTGATGGGTACGCTGGCCAACACCGGGTATAATATGTATGCCAAAGACCGCGCCTACGCGGCCGAGCGTGCTGACGCTGCGTGGGACCAGCAGATGCAGGAGACCCAGCGGCAGGACAGCCTTGCCCAGCAGAAGTATAAGAACGAGCAGGCGGAGCGGCAGTATCAGGACACCCTGCGCCAGCAGGAGTTCAACAACAATGTGACCAGCGAAAAGCTGAATATCGCCAAGGGCGAATGGGCGCTCAAGCAGTCCAAGGCAGCCCAGAGCGCCCAGCAGGCTGCGGCAAACGCCGGGGCAAAGAGTGCGGGCAGTTCGGGAGGCTCGGGCAGCGGGTCAGTGCTGTCGTCCGGAGGCAGCACCATCGTACCTTACAGCGCCGCCCGTCTCTACCGGCAGGGCAGGAGCGATACGGCCATCCGCAGCGAACTGCTGAAGGAGGGCTACTCCAACGATGAGGTCGCCAATATCCTGAAGCAGTTGGGAAGCTGAGAAATACGAAAAGGCCGCAGCGTGGAACACGGAAAGGTGTTCTGGGCTGCGGCCTTGGTTTGTTTATAAAGTAGAAGAGGAGGGAGAGTAGCTCACGAGTTGCGCTTGCTGATTTTTCCGCAGCCCCTTGGCGGGGCCTTGAAAAATCAGAGCGCGGCCCCAGCCTCACCTCCCTGTTTCCGCCGCAGGCGGCGGTCGGTTCGGCTGCACTGGGCATCCCCACAATAGAAAAAGACCCGCAAGCATATGCTCGCGGGTCTTTTTAGTGGGGTGCCCAGTGGGACTCGAACCCACGGTCTCCAGATCCACAATCTGGCGCGTTAACCGACTACGCTATGGGCACCACATCAATGCGCCCGAAGGGACTCGAACCCCCGGCCCACTGCTTAGAAGGCAGTTGCTCTATCCACCTGAGCTACGGGCGCACGTTGTTATCCCATTGGGTTCTGATATGGTTCGCAGCTGTGAGTCGAAGCACGCTGCGAGAAGTATAATACCATAGCCCCGGGGTTCTGTCAAGAGAAATTTGAAACTTTTTTGCGCTTTTTGCAAAAGGCTTCTCACAGCAGCCACATCCCCACAAAGCCGAACGTAAGCCCGAAGGCTGCGCCTGCCAGCACATCCCGGACGAAGTGCGCCCCAGAAAGCACCCGCAGCAGACAGATGAGAGCGGCGATGGCCAGCATCACGACGCCGACGGCAGGGTAGAAGTAGAGCCACACCATCCCGAGGACGGCGGCACTGAGTGCGTGGCGGGAAGGGCAGGAATTGCCGTGGGTCTCCTTAGATACCAGCGGCACGAAGCCCGGCTGCTCATAAGGGCGGGGAAAGTTGAGCCTCGCCCGCAGGATGGTTCCCAGCCAGAACGCCAGACCCGGAACGAGAATGGCCCGGGCAATGACCTGCATAAAATCAAGAGCGCCGCCGCCCCGTCCGATGGTGAGCATCGTGAACCACCGGAGGTTGAGCAGTACCAGAAGCACCGGATAGCAGACGAAAGGCACGAGGGGGAGCCAGCGGTTGAGCAGGATGATGCCCTCCCGCAGGGCGGGATGTCCCTCGAGCCAGTCTGTCAGTCTTTTATATCGTTCCGGTGTCATGCAATTCCCTCCCTGAGAGATTCATTCAAAACAGGTGTTGAGGTAGTTTTCCACATCGAAAGGCTCCGGTGTGGAGTCCTTGCGCAGGTAGAGGGGATGGTGGGGGTGGCCCTTTTTGCTGCGGGGGCCGAAGGTCACCCAGGGGATGTTCTTTTCCCGCGTCAGGGCAACCATCTCCCGCATCAGGTCGGGCAGATAGTCCCGCTTTTCAATCAGAGTACCCCATGCGGCCCACATGGTGGGCTCGGTCTGGGCCAGCACGGCCTGCAGCCAGCGGAGATTTTCGTCGCAGAGGGTGCGGTCAGGCGTTTTGTCCATGTCGTTGGGGTTGGTGGCCCGCTGGGGGTAGACGTTGAACATGATCCAGCTGTCGAAGCCGTTGGCGTTGGCCAGACGCTCGACGCTCTTCAGAGTGGGGTCCAGCGCACCGGGCTGGGCGGTGCTGGGGTTGATGCCGATGCACACCAGCGGGCGGCGGCCCACCCGCCCCAGCACATAGCGGTAGGGCTGGTAGGTGTGGGGCTCGTAGTACCACAGACCGCCGGGATATTCGTCGGCTTCCAGCCGGGGAAGAGTTTCACAAAGCATAGCTTACCTCACAAGAAACGTGTGTTTCTTTTATCGTACCTTAAAATTTGTGCGAAAGCAACACCTTGCGGCGAGAAAGTCTCCCATAATTTCGATTTTCATGCTATACTATCCCTTAGAGGAAAGTATCCCTCTTCGCTTGCTGAAAAAGCAGAAGGAGTTTTGTTTATGATAGAAGATTACCGCAGCGCCCAGCGTGCGGGCCAGCGCGCCTACCGGGCCAATGTGGCCCGGGGGCAGTCGCCCTATCTCGCGGTGCTGGACGACATCCTCACCGATGTGGACATCGTGGCGCAGGAGCCTCTGGGGCTGGTGGACATCCCGGCCGAGAGCATCGTGGGTACCAAGACCGCCGGACGCCACACCGCCTTTGCCTCCAATTTCATGCCTCTTCTGGACGACGACACCGAGTTTGCAGTCAAGTGGTCGAACCTCTGTGACGCCCATCTGGAAGAGGGCATCCACACCCCTATTATTGCCTTCGAATACCTGAACAAATTCTATGTGCAGGAGGGCAATAAGCGTGTCTCCGTCCTCAAATACTATGAGGCCGTGAAAATTCCCGGCACTGTCACCCGGCTCATCCCGGCAAAGAACGACACGCTGGAGAATAAGCTCTATTACGAGTTCCTTGATTTTTACAAGTTTTCCCGCATCAACTACGTCAGCTTCTCCCGGCTGGGGGGCTATGCAAAGCTGCAGACGCTGGCCTGTAAGGCCACGGGCGAGGCGTGGACGGACGACGACCGGCTGAATTTCTCGTCCCTCTACACCATGTTCAGCCAGCAGTTCTATGCGCTGGGCGGCGGCTCACTGGGCCTGACGCCGGGCGACGCACTTTTGGTGTACCTGTCGGTGTACCGTTATGCCGACGCCTGCGAGTCCACCCCGACCAAGGTGCGGGAGAATCTGGCCCGCCTCTGGGACGAGGTGAAAATTCTGGCAGAGCCCCACGCTGTGGAACTGCTGCTGGAGCCGAAGCAAAGCTCGGAGCCGCTGCTGAGCAAGCTGAATATTTTCAGCTCCCGTCCCAGCGAGCTGCGGGTGGTGTTCCTCCACGAGCACAACGCCCAGACCAGCGCATGGGTGCGCGGACAGGACAAGGGCCGTGCCGCGCTGGTGAAAGCTTTCCCGGATAAGCTCTATGTCAGCTGCCGGGAGAACGTCAACCCCGAGGTGGATGCAGAGCAGGTGCTGGAAGAGGTGGCCCATGACCATGCGGACATCGTCTTCACCACCAGCGCCCGGATGCACACCGCCTGCCTGAAGGTCGCGGCCCAGCACCCCAAGACCCGTTTCTTGAACTGTTCCCTCAATGCGCCTCATCCGCTGGTGCGCACCTACTACCCCCGCACCTATGAGGTGACCTATCTGCTGGGAATGCTGGCGGGCATCGTCTCCCACAGCGACAAGGTGGGCTATGTGGCTGCAAACCCGGTGTACGGTGTGCCTGCGGCCATCAATGCCTTTGCTCAGGGCGTGCGTGCCGTCCGGCCCGACAGCCGGGTGGTGCTGCGCTGGGCCTGTCTGTGCGATGCGGCACACCCGCAGGATTTCTCTGACAGGAAAGACATCGAAGTCTTCTACAGTCAGGACTTCCGGGAGCCGGAAGGCACCTACCGCGATTACGGCCTCTGCCGCCGCCTGCCCGACGGCGTTCTGCAGCCGCTGGGCCTGCCGGAGTGGCGGTGGGATGTGTTCTTCACCGAGATCGTCCGCTCCGTGTTCGCCGGGACATGGGACAGCGCCCCCGGCGGCAGGGCAATCAACTACTGGTGGGGCCTCAAGAGCGGTGCCGAGCGGGTGGAATACCCCACCCGGCTGAACGACGGCACCATGCAGCTGCTCAAGATGGCAGAGCGCCAGCTCTGCGATGGGGAGATACAGGTTTTCCCGACCGAGAGCTACAGTCAGGGCCATGCCCTTCACCATGCGGCTTCCGGCATCTATACGCCCAAGGAACTGATGGAGATGGACTGGCTGGAAGAGTGCGTGGAGGGCGAACTGCCCAGCTACGACGAACTGGACGCCAAGACCCGCAGCCTTTTGAACATCAATGGTCTGGACAACGTAAAGGGAACGCCGCAGTAACAGGCAAAGACCCAAGGATAGAAAAGAATGGAGCAAAAGCATCGTGAAAATACTTGCGATTTCGGATGTGCCATCCAAACTGCTCTGGGACGAGAGCGTCCGCAAGCGGCTGGAAGGCATCGACCTTATCCTCTCCTGCGGTGATCTGCCGAAAAAATATCTCGAATACCTCACAAACTTCACCACCGTCCCCATCCTGTACGTCCACGGCAACCACGACGGCAGTTACAAGGAGTCAGAACCGGGTGGCTGCATCTGTGTGGACGATGCGGTCTATGTCTGGAAGGGGCTGCGCATCATGGGTCTGGGCGGGTGCAATCGGTACAACAGGGACGATACCTTCCAGTACACTGAGGCTGAAATGCGGCGGCGCGCCCGGAAGCTCTGGCTCGCGGCCCGGCGGGCGGGCGGCATCGACATCCTGCTGACCCATGCCCCGGCATCCGGCCTCAACGACGGCACCGACAAGGCACACAAGGGGTTTCAGGTGTTCAACGATCTGATGGACCTGTATCAGCCCAAGTGGTTCATCCACGGGCATATGCATCTGAATTATGGGGCAAACCTGCCCCGTGTCTGCACCCGGGGCGGCACGACGGTCATCAACGCCACCGAGCGGTACGAGTTTGAGATACCCGATCCCGTTCAGGTGCCGAAGCGGAAGCTGTTCGGTTGGGGATAAAAATCAAAGAAAAAGGAGAACGACAATGGAGATAGAACGCGCCTTGCAGCAGCTGGAATTGCTGCAAAAGAAGCTGTACGCCTACCACTGTGCGGACAGCTCCCTTTATCTGGACGCCGTGACCACCGCGCCCAGCGATACCTCCGAGGGCCGGGGCGTGGCCATGAGCATTCTGGCGGGAGAAAGCCAGAAACTGATGACCTGCCCCGAGACGAAAGCGCTGCTGGATGAGCTGAGCGCCCGGGCCGGGGAGCTGGACCTCGTCCACCGCCGCGAAGTGGAGGAGCTGCGCCGCAGCTGTGAGCAGCTGACCCGCATCCCGGCTGACGAATATATGGCCTACAAAGAGCTGTGCAACCGGGCGGACGACGTCTGGCACAAGGCCAAGGCACAGGACGATTTTGCATTGTTCTGCCCCGTTTTGCAGGAGCTTGTAGACTACAATCGCCGCTTTGCCGGTTATTATGATGCCTCGAAAGCGCCCTATGACGCTCTGCTGAACGAGTATGAACGCGGCGTGGATATGAAGATGCTGAACAGCTTCTTTGCGACGCTGCGGGAGGGGCTGGTGCCGCTCATCCACAAAATCGGCGAGAAGCCGCAGATCGACGACAGCTTCCTGCATCAGGAGTACCCGGCAGCACAGCAGAAGGCCTTCGCCGACTATCTGATGGAGGTGATGGGCCTCGACCGCAGCCATTGTGGTCTGGGTGAGACGGAGCATCCCTTTACGCTGGAATTCAACAATAAGGATGTCCGCATCACCACCAACTACGACGAGCACAATGTGGCATCCTCGATGTACTCTGTCCTCCACGAGGGCGGCCATGCTCTGTATGAACTGGGCATCCGGGATGACCTGCAGTACACCTGTCTTGCGGGCGGCGTCTCAATGGGCGTCCACGAGAGCCAGTCCCGTTTCTATGAGAACCTCATTGGCCGGTCGCGGCCCTTCGTGGAAGCTATCTATCCCAAGGTGCAGGAGTTCTTTCCCCAGCAGCTGGGCGGCGTGAGCGCAGAGCAGTTCTACCGCGCTGTCAATAAGGCTCAGCCCAGCCTCATCCGCACCGAGGCCGACGAGCTGACCTATTGCCTCCACGTCATGGTACGGTATGAGATCGAAAAGCAGCTCATCGGCGGCACGCTGGAAGCAAAAGATGTGCCGGCTGTCTGGGCGAAGCTTTATAAGGAATATCTGGGCATCGAGGTGCCGAATGACCGGGATGGCTGTTTACAGGACAGCCACTGGTCGGGCGGCGCGTTCGGCTACTTCCCGTCTTACGCGCTGGGCAGTGCCTACGGCGCTCAGATGCTCCGCCGGATGGAGCAGGACGTGGACGTCTGGGGCGCGGCGGCAAAGGGCGACCTCACACCCATCACGGCGTGGCTGCGGGAAAAGGTCCACCAGTACGGCGGGCTGATGGAGCCTGCCGACGTGGTGAAGAATGCCTGCGGCGATTTCAGTGCTGAGGATTATATCCAGTACCTTACCCGAAAGTACACCGGGCTGTACGGCTTATAAAAAGAAAAGGCGTCTGCACAAATGACTGTGCAGACGCCTTTGTTCGTGTTGAGGAACATCACAGCTCCAGCTTGCCGGAGACTTTGTTGATGACATAGTAGGCCATACCCTCTTCAGGCTTGACGTAGACCTTGCAGGACTGGACGCCCACTTTATGAGTGGCGCGGTAGTCGGCCTTGGCGCGCTCGATGACATCGGTGATGTTGTACTGGTTGGTGCCGAACTCGACATAAACCTCCGGGGAGAGCGGGGGACGACCGCGCCGCTGTGCAGCACCAGAAGATTTGCGCTTCTTCGGCTCTGCCGCAGGAGTCTCAGGAGCAGCGACAGCTGCGGGGGCAGCAGACTTTTTCTCAGACATAGCTTATACCTTCTTTCCTGTATTCCACTGCAAATTGGAAACGTGGATGATTTCCGGGCCGGAAGCTGTATTACCGGTCAATCCGACCGCTTTCTGTTCGTGCCAACGATTGGAAGCACTATACTTATATAATAGTTATTTCTTTGACGTTTGTAAAGTGTTTTTTGGAAAAAGCATCCCCATATTTCTGCGCCCGGAGCACTAAATTCCGACAAAAAGGGGAAAGAATGCCCTATAAAAAAGAAACTGTCCGGATTTGTGTGCGGCGCAGCGGAGAGAAAAGAAATGCAGCGCGCGGGGAAAAGCAGAAATTTCCGGGGAATTTACCCGGCACAGCAGTCCTCGGCCCGCTTCACGACGGGGGCGAGAAGTTCCTCGTCCCAGTCTTCGGCGAGGACAAAAAGGGCCTGATCAATGACCTCCTGTGCGCAAGCATCCGGGCGGCCCTGTGCCAGCCGGAATACTGCTGCCAGCAGCCGCAGTTTGAGGGCGCGGATGTCCTCCGGCGCGGCCCAGAGCCGGGCGAGGTCGTAGTTGTCGGTGTTGCCGCAGCGCATGGTGCAGGTGGCGCAGTTGGGGGCGACGCGGTGCTTTTCTGTCTCGACGATGCTGTACATCCGGCGCAGCGCGTCTTCGGCAGCGTCCGGGTCTGCAGCCAGCCGGAGACCGGAGGCCAGCACACGGTCGGTGTCCTCGGTCTTCGGCTCGTTGACGGTGGAGCGGGCCAGCCCCACCAGCGCCCCTAACAGCGCGTCGCGCTGGCGCTGGGCGTCGGTAACGGGGGCAGAAAGAAAATGATTCATAGAGAGTACTCCTTTGGGTACGATGTTGTCTCTCTCAGTATACACGCCCGCGGCCCAAAAAGGGAGAGGAAATTTGCAGAAATTTGATGAGTTGTGAGCTGCATCTTGATTTTGAGAGAAAAATCCGCTATAATAACTATGTTGTCTGTAAAACAGAATACGCCGGTGTGTCGGAATGGCAGACGAGGGGGACTCAAAATCCGCTTCGTAATTTTTCGTGTCTGTGCGACAAATCTACGAGTGTTCGTTGAATTTTGATAGTTTGTCGAAGCAGGATTTCTTACATCCCTCCTGAACATCCCTCCAATCTTCAGAAACCGGTACTAATGTCCCAAAATTGAATATAAGCCGATGTGGCGGAATGGCAGACGCAAACGACTCAAAATCGTTCGGGAAACCATGTGGGTTCGAGTCCCACCATCGGCACTCCATCATAAAACAGCTTAGAATCAAAAGATTTTGGGCTGTTTTTCTTTTTCTGCTCAGTTTCTTATACTTTGGTGTTTTCTGGGAAGATATTGACGATTGCATTCGCCGAGGACACCTTACTGGAGAAATCCAGATGTGTATAAATGTTGCTTGTTGTGCTGATGTCACTGTGACCGAGCCACTCCTGAATCTCCTTCAGGCTCACGCCATTGGCATAGAGCAGACTGGCACAACTATGGCGCAGATCGTGAAAGCGGATACGCTTCATCTGGTGTGCGACCAGAAAATCCGGGAAATGCTGACTCAGAAAGTCGGGCCGAATCCGCTTTCCAATCGGGTCTACATAGATATAGTCAAGATAATCGTTGCAATAGCTTTTGCCGCAGACCTTCCGATTCTGCTCCTGCTCCTTTTTCATTTTATTGAGCATCTGCTCACAGGCAGGGATTAGGGGAAGTGTCCGGCAGCTCGACTTTGTTTTTGTCTTATCTCGTGCGATTTCCGTTACCGTTCCGTTGACCTTTGCGGTCACAACCGTATGCTGAATGCTGATTTTCTTGTTCTCAAAGTCAATGGCATCCCATTTCAAACCAACAATTTCACTGCGCCGCAGCCCGTAGAATGCAGCCATGATGACGCCAAACTCCGAAGGGTCACCTTGAATCACCTTGAAAAGTTGCTCCAGTTCTTCACCGCTGTAAATCTCCGACTTGAACTTTTCCTTACGAGGACGTTCAACGCGATCTGCCGGGTTGGAACGGATCATGCCGATTTGAAAAGCATACTGTAAGCATTTGCGGATGTTGGCGTGATAGTGAATGACGGTATTTGCCGTAAGGCCACGATCCAACTCATGCTGGTAGAAGTCTTGGATGTATTTGGGATGCTGTTCCATATCCTGCAATGTATAGTGGAGCGGTTCAAAATATGGGACGATCTTATAACTGCGTCCTACACGCGCCGAGTGGATCTTATTCTGCTTGACCAGCAGATACGCATTCTTCCGGCAGATGCCAAGCATTTCCTGAAGAATGTCTACGGATACCACATCCGGGTAATCCTTGAACATCATCATGTACCGCTCTGTCTTGCGGTCGGGCTCTTCCTGAATCAAAGTGCAGGCTGCGATCTCGCTCATTCCGGTCCTCTCCTTTCCAGTTCAATATGTCAATTATTTGAAAGAAAATACTATATGTAAAGAGCAATGGCCTTTTTCCGGGTACCATCGCCCTTGCCAAAGGAGATATTTGAGTTTAGAACTTCATCGGCAGCGCATCCTTCCTGCACTTGCCGTTGTAGGTGGTGTAGATGGGGTAAACGTACCGCCGCCAGCCCGGAAGCTTGGCGGGATTATCCCGGCTGATACGGTAGAGCTCCATGGGATGGACTCCGCTCAGCGCACGGACAAGCCGCTCCGCGCTGTACTGTCCATGATACAGCTGCACAAAGTACATCACGCCCCGCAGGACAGCCGCCCGGAAGGAATCCGGTCTGCCCTCCCACGCTTCCACGATGTGCCGCAGGGCTTCGCAGTAGATTTCTTCGCCCAGCTGGTCGTACAGCTTCAGCGCCGTGCCCACGCAGCTGATACGGTAGTCGCTCAGCTGCATGCTGTCGTAGTTGAGGGACAGCCCCACCCGGTTGGTGGCTGCGACGAACGCCTTGGAAGGCGCATCGCCGCCCACTACCTTGGCGCGTAGCTTGATGCCCGCCGACAGGGGTGCGGAGTGACCGTTCTGCTCCGCAAAGAGCAGGGCCTCCTGCTCCATCGTCAGACCGGTGTAGACCTTGCAGAGGATCGGGCGGTCCTCGCCGCCGTTGAGGAGGATGCAGCCCTCGATGGTGTGCTGCCCGTCCATCACATAGTACCTGCCGTTGCGGAAGCTGACCTTCGGCTCGTTGACGATGTACTCATTGAAGTCTCTGGCAATCAGCTCCACCCGCTTGCGCTCCACGCCCCGCTGGTAGATCTCGCGGGGATAGATCAGCTTGCTACTGTGGATGACCGAAAGCTGGTACGGCGGGTTGATACCGATGAAAGAATTGTTGTCGTTCAGGCGCATCGCATTTCCTCCTTGATTCTCCAAATGTACTTTTCGGCTTCCTCTAAGATCTCAGTCACCTGCTGCTTCCGCTTCGGGCTGGTGAGCAGGCTGGGATTAAAGGTGAAGCTGTATTCCAACCGCTGGATCATGGCATGAACCGCGGATTGTAGCTCGGTGTACAACATCATTTCCTCGATGCTTCCAGCGTTCTCAAAGGACGACCGGATGGGCGTATAGGGGTAGACAGGCGGTTTGCCATCCACCACCTCAGGCGGTGCGTAAAGCGCCGTAGAGCGCCGGATAGGCTCTATCTGCTGGATGCTGCCCATGGGGTTCAGCGCAAGGCTGATCCGCACCGCATCATCCACCCGGCGCATTTCCTCCGGGGTCAGATGTCCCAGATACTTCAGTACCCGGCTCTTGTCGATGGTGAAGATCTGCTCTGCCTGCACAACGGACGGCATATTCAACCCTGCGTTTTCCAACAGGCAGTGGGTCGGCTGATTTACTTTCTTTTCCGCCTTGCTTGTCATGGTCGCAACGATCAGGGTCGGCGAGTGATAGTTGCCCACGTCATTCTGAAGAATGACCGCCGGACGGTCGCCGCACTGTTCCGAGCCAGTGCTCGCCCCAAAATGGGTGAAGAAGATGTCTCCGCGTT
The DNA here is from genome assembly GCF_017377665.1 of Faecalibacterium sp. Marseille-P9590. Taxonomy (NCBI): domain Bacteria; kingdom Bacillati; phylum Bacillota; class Clostridia; order Eubacteriales; family Oscillospiraceae; genus Faecalibacterium; species Faecalibacterium sp. Marseille-P9590. Next base: position 42,423 of record NZ_JAFREF010000011.1, on the reverse strand, counting down.
GGAATTTCCAGTTTTGCTGCAAAATTGTACCTCCATGTTGTTATGTGCAAAGCCCGCTGCCGGATGTTCCGCAGCGGGCTTCGTTCACGGTATGGTGGTATGGTTGGGTCAGCGGTGCATGACCACATAATCGTAGCCGCGCCGTATCTGGCAGACGGTGCAGGTGTCCATGCTCCGGTCTGCGCTGGGTACAAGTGCGATCTTGAATGCCTTTGCATCCACAAAGTGCCGCAGACAGGTACCGCAGAGGGTGCGGATGGACCTGATCATCTCAGGGGTCAGCTCCATCTCCTCGTAGATCTCCTGCTCGCGCGCCGTGGGGTTCAACTCGTCCATAAAAATGTCCTCCTATATGTATCAAAGTGGATATTCGGGTAAAGATTAAATTGGGATACGTAAAAAACGGGAACTGCCGAATGCGCAAAAACGTACCCGGCAGTTCCCGGATCAATATGATTAAAGGTCTCGCATATTCGCCCTCGGCCCCCTGCGAGTGGGGCATGAACATCTGGCAGCGGACTTGTACCGCTTCATTGGCATTTCAGCCACCCCGTCTGCTTTGTGACCGGGCCGCGAATTACGGAAGTATCATTATCGGAGTACCAGATGATGGAACTATTCAGTTTTCAAGGTTCATGAGGTCGGACGCTTTGCCCTGCGGTGAGTGCCGCTTGGGAAATTGTCCCTTCACTTACGAGCCATCGAGAAGGGGCAAATTGTTACCTGAAAAAGAAAATAGTTCAAAAGTTCTTCAAAAACATAGTCATTCGCTCGATTCGCTTATGAATCGTAATCCTTTTGGATTCCAAGGCACTTGCAATCTCGGACTCGGTGTACCCGGCATAGACATAGAGCGTAAGGATTTTGAGATCAAGTTCCGATAAGCTTTCAAGAGCAGCCAGCAACCGCTCATTCTCGATTTCGCCGATCCATCCAAAGCGGCTCTTGGTTTCGTGGTAGGTATCTGTTACCGTGATCGCAGCCTCATATTGCTTAAGATCTGCTGCTTTCCTTGCGTCAACGTCATCTTCGCCATCACAGACTGCCACCGTGCTGGCATCATAGGCGCGTTCACTGTTCAGGACGCCCAAATCAAACTCATACATCGCCTGAATTGTCTCTTCGCTCATTCCGGCTTCGCGGTACTGCACACGGAGTTGCTCCCACTTTGCGTTCAGCTTGCGACGTTCATTACCATTATTGAAACTCATGTGTAACCTCCAAATTTTCGATAAAGCGTAAAAAGTCGAAAATTTGGAAGGCTACGGATATTTCGCCGCTTGGGGCATCCACGAAAAACGGACAAACATAAAGCCTGCTCCTTTTTGCGGGAGCAGGCTTCCTGAAGGCTAAAAAATAGCCGGACAACCAACTAACAGAGCGGTTCTAAAAGCAGAATCACTCTATCAGCTGTTGCCCGGCTATTTGGTGCGTGTTTCATACATTGCCTTGCGGCAATGGCCCGTTGCTCGGTGACGAACAGTCCATATTCAGGGTGCAATGCACCCGATTTTTGAAATTGTGTTTTGTCTAAAAAAGTCAGCGCCTGCGGTAGGCTAAATCAACCGTTGCTACGTTGCCGCACTCGAGGCACTTTATGCGGATAGTGCCTGAACAGCTCTCATCTTTTTGGTAGAGCTTGTGTCCGCAAACGGGGCAAAACCTCCAGCCGATGCTGAATTGTGCCTGCTGTATATTGCTCAGCGGTTTATTTTTAAAAGGACGATTATTTGATTGAATCATGTTTATTCTCCAAATCGGATGATGTCCAATGGATGGCAGTGGATGGGTTTGCCTTTTATGACCTGCATCTGCTGTAGTCTGATCCTGATCGCAGACCACGATACTCCCATCCGCACAGCCATCTCCAGAATTTTTTCATAGTTCGGGTCAGATGCGGATTTGTATAGGATTCCATTCGGCAGGCACAGCGCTGCCCGTTCTATTTCGGCATTGATCAGAAATGTTGGCATCAGCAGCTCTGCTGCAAGGGTATCTGCCTGCCATTCTTCCCACGAGGGCTGACCATTTCGCTCTCGATAGGCAATGTGCCTGCGGCAGTTGGCTGCTTTTCCGTAATCATTCGGAAACTGGTCAGCCAGAATCTGGTGCGCCGTTTCATGTGCTATCGTAAAATTCCGGCATCCAGTGCATCTGTCTGCTGCAAGGGAGGAATCAATCACAATGTCTCTCGGCATAAATACTTCAAGAAGCTTTGTCCCATCCCCAAGGGTTGCTGTGAAGCTACATCTCTGGAAAACCGTTAATCCAAGGATGTGACCATCGCTACACAGCGGCAACATCTTCAGATTCAGTCCAAGAACAGAACTTGCGAGCCGTTCAGGGTCAATGGGTTCCGGGGCATCTTTGCTGATCCCGAAGCGGGTATAGTACTGGTCGATATACTTACCCGCTATGCGCGAAAGGTCTGCGCGGGATAAGTACCTTGCCATTACGAAGCACGGCTTTCCGGCACGGAGCAGTAGGCTTCCACGAACCACTTGCCCTGCTCAAGCCAAAGATTCCGCTTCTGCCCGCAAATCAGGCAGGTGAAGCAATGTCCTTTCACGCCAAAACGTGATGTACCGTGCTTGACTGCCAAGACACGATCAATTCCATAAGTGCGAGTCTTGTCATAGTTTATGGCAAGAGGACGGATCTTACCGTCAGGAGTAAAACGAACATCCACTTCGACGTATCTTTTCTCACGGCGAAGGTTGTAATCACCACACATCAGAAATCCTCCTTTTTGCAGATTTATCAGAATGCAGCGTGCATTATTTGCGAGTCATACTGCGTGCCACGAACTGTTTTTCGTTTAACAGAGGAACGGACACTGTATGCTTTTTCCACTCATCCATAGAGCAGGTTACCGCTTTGCACAGACGGCATTTTGTCCAGCCATCGGTTGCATCAAGATCTACATCATAGTTCATGGTTCCGCACATCGGGCATCTTACGTTTTCTTTTCTCATAATATCACCTCTTAAAAACACCGAACAAATACGATTTCGGTCCAGAATCAACACCAAAAAGCTGTTATTCGTGGATTTGATTCGATTATATACCTACTTTATGGAGATTTCAATTACGTATTTGTCGCTATTTTAGAGATTTCTTATTGATTTCCTGTATTTTCTATACTATAATAGAGCTACCGGATCACAAAGGAGTGTTCTTGTTATGAAAAAGAAAACCACGCTCACCAAAATACACATAGCCCCATCCACAGTGCGCTATGATGCAGTCGCTGCGAGGGATAGCAATGAGGTTGGTCAGATTCTCGCAGGCACACGAAAAAGGAATGGCTATTCACTTGTAGCTTTCTCTGAACTTCTCCGTCACTATGGCGTCGATGTCAGTGATAAAGGAATCAGCAAATGGGAAAAAGGCTATACCACTCCTAGCATCTATCAACTAGTTGCAATCTGCTACGCATTGAACATCAAGGAGGGTCCTTCCTACTTTACAAAGAACTTTCAGAAACCCGCCCTTCTAAATGACATCGGGCAAAAAAAAGTCGCTGAGTACGAAATGGACTTGATTGCATCCCGGCGCTACCAGCCAGACGCAGAAGAGCCCGCGGAAATCGACTACATAATGATGCCTGTATCAGAGTTGCCAGTATCGGCAGGTCTAGGAGCTTTTCTTGAGGGTGAAATGTTCCAGCAGATACAAGTGCCTGCCAGTAGCGTTCCGGCTGGTGCCGAGTTCGGGATATACGTTAGCGGTGATAGTATGGAGCCGCGTTATCATAACGGACAGATTGTATGGGTGAAGCGCTGCGAAGAACTTGAATGCGGGGATATCGGGATATTCGTATATGATGACTGTGGATATCTGAAAAAATACGACGAACATACCCCAGACAAATCCCAAGCAGAGTTCCTTACCGACAGCTATGGCGTGGTGCATAACCAACCGGTTTTGGTCTCTCTTAACACCAAATATTCGCCAATCCTTATATCTCCAGAGCAAAGATTTGAGATCGTTGGAAAAGTTTTGAACTAAAAAGATGGGAGGGGTTTTCGTGGATACGATCAAGCGTGTTCAGGATTTGATGCAAGAGCGTGATATGAATCTATGTGTGTTGACAAAAAAATGCGGGATATCGTACTCCACAATCCAAAGTACTGCCCGTCGAGGAGGGCAGTTAAGCGTAGAGACGATTGAAAGAATTTGTCAGGGTTTAGGAATTACATTAAAAGACTTCTTCGATTCCGCCTACCTGTAAATATAGGGGCAGCAAAAAAGCCGTTCGCCACGCTGGAAAATCTGCGTGGTGAACGGCTTTAATACTGCTTCTATTTATCCTTTGGCAATCTCCAGATAAACGCTAATCTCCATGATTGTTACCATTGAAGGAATACATTTGCGACGATCTTCGGGCATACCGAATAAGATTTGCATTGTCAGTTGAAAACAGCTCAGGTTACCTATTGCAATTCTGACTATTTGGAATATACTTGTAAGTATCAAATTATTTCACTGTATGAGGACATCCGCACCAAACTTATCCAGTCCGGTGTAATGAAATGCAGAGAATAAAAGACAAAATTGGTATGTTCCACGAAATTTAGGGAGAAAACTGAGCAAGTAGGAAGGCGGAATATATATGAAACAAGATACTTTAGAGGGCAAAGCAAAAACAAAAAATGGGGTAAAACGGCTGTGTTTTTCCATAATCTGCATTCTTCTGGAAGTGATTTTTATTATTACTATCGTAACACGCTTGAATGAATATGCAGAAGTCATAAATTTATTTACAAGGATTTTGAGTGGGATCTTGGTTTTGGGATTGTACGCATCAAATAAGACATCCTCTATGAAAATGCCTTGGGTCATCTTAATTCTAATTTTCCCAATTATGGGTGTAGGCCTATATTTGTTGATTGGTTTGAATGGTGGCACACATAAAATGCGTGAGCGGTATGCAGAAATTGATAGCAAATTGTTACCAATGCTTCCGGACAGTCAGGAGTGTTTGAACAGAATAAAAGAAACAATTCCGAAAGCAGGAAATATAGCAAGTTACATACAAAGAAATTCGCAGTATCCAATCTATCAGAATACGGATGTTGTGTATTTTGATGAAGCAGTGAAAGGATTAGAGGCACAGCTTAAGGATTTGGAGAAAGCACAAAAGTTTATCTTTATGGAATATCATGCGATAGAAGACGCTGAAGCATGGCATAAGATTCAAGATGTTCTGGAAGAGCGAGTAAAAGCAGGTGTGGAAGTTAGAGTATTCTACGATGATATGGGTTCTATAGGCTTTATTAACACAGATTTTGTGAAAAAAATGGAGACAATAGGAATTCATTGCCGTGTATTCAATCCGTTTATGCCAGGTTTAAATCTGTTTTTGAACAATCGTGATCATAGAAAAATAACAGTTATTGATGGAAAAGTCGGATTTACAGGTGGATATAATCTAGCAAACGAATATTTTAATTACACACACCCGTATGGACAGTGGAAAGATACAGGTATTCGTTTAGAAGGAGATGCTGTTCAGTCGCTTACAGTGACATTTTTAGAAATGTGGAATGCTGTTAGTGAAAAAGCTACGAATGATACTGATTTTAGTAAATACATTATTCATTACGATTATAAAGCACAGCAAACAGGTTTTGTTCAGCCTTATGCAGACAGTCCTATGGATAATGAGCAGGTCGGAGAAGAAGTTTATATCAGTATGATAAATAAAGCTGAAAAATATTGTTGGTTTATGACTCCATATCTAATCATAACAGATGAAATGACGCATGCGTTATGTCTGGCTGCTAAGCGAGGGGTAGACGTAAGAATTATCACACCTGGTATCCCTGATAAAAAATTCATTTATAATGTAACTCGTTCTTTTTATCATGGATTAGTTAAACATGGTGTTCGTGTTTATGAGTGGACTCCTGGTTTCTGTCATGCAAAAATGAGTGTGGCAGATGACTGTATGGCAACTTGTGGAACAATTAATTTGGATTATCGAAGTTTATATCACCATTTTGAAAACGGCTGTTTTATGGCAGATTGTCAGGCAGTTGTGGAAATAAAAAATGATCTGATAAGAACGATGGGAGAATGTCGTGATGTGACAGACCAATATCAAACCGGACGAAGTGCATATTTGCGACTGGGACAATTATTTATGAGATTATTTGCTGGATTGCTATAAGAATCTGATGAAACGACCTTTCAAAAAACAGTTGATTTAGAAGTTAACTGTTTTTGAAAGGCCGTTTTTGCTATATCTAACAGTCTGTTGTACAAAGAAGATTTTGCATGGATGAAAAAACAACCCTTGTTGAGGTTAAATTGAGTTTTCCATTGTATTGTATTGCTAATGAATAAGAATAAGAAATAAAAAGGAATCAGGTGATGTACAATGAAAAAGCATAAAATATGTAAAATCCTTCTTGTTATACTGGCAATTTTTTTATGTGTGGCTTTTTATGAATTGCTCGGAATCTGCGTTGCATATAAAAAGCAGCCGGAAGTGTCCAATACAACCAAAAAAGAAACAAAAAATGGGTCATGGAACGAATGCAGTGAAAATACAGAACGGGCAGTAATCATAGAAAAGAATCCAGAAGCGCTTTTACAAAGAGTGCGTTTGATCAAGAATGCAAAAAAGGAAATTATTCTTTCTACTTTTGCATTTCAATCCGATGAAAGTGGAAAATTGATCTTAGGAGCACTGCATGATGCGGCAGACAGAGGTGTACATATTCGTCTGTTAGTAGATGGAATGGAGAGCTGGATTGATATGGAAGGAAATCCGTATTTCTATGGATTATCTTCCCATGAGAATGTTGAAATTAAACTGTATAATAAGGCCAATCCGTTGAAACCGTGGAAAATAATGGGTAGAATGCATGATAAATATTTGATTGCAGATGGAAAGAGATATATTCTTGGGGGAAGAAATACATACAATTATTTCCTGGGTGATTTTCCGGGACATAAGAACTATGACAGAGACGTGTTAGTGGTTTGCGATGAACCTGAGAAAGAAAATTCAGTTAACCAGTTGTTAGAGTATTTTGAAACGATATGGAAACAAGAAGACAGTGATTATTTTCATGACAATAAAAAACTGGCAAATAGAAAATCTGTAAAGAACGCAGTTTTAGAGCTGCAGAACGGCTATCAGAAATATTTTGAAGAGAATAAGGAAAGAATCTGCGATACCGATTACACGGACGAAACTTTTGAGACAGAAAAGATTGCATTAGTGTCAAATCCTATTCACACAGGTTCCAAAGAACCAGTAGTGTGGTATCAGTTGGGAGAATTGATGAAAAATGCAAAAAATCGTGTGAAGATCCACACGCCATATATTATCTGTAATGATATGATGTATAATACATGGGAGGAGATTGCAGAGAACGTTTCAGATTTTTCTATCATGACAAATTCAGTTGCGAATAATGGGAATCCATTTGGGGCTGCCGATTATGCGAAAAACAGAAATAGAATCTTAAGTACAGGAATTAATATCTGGGAATATGAAGGCGGTTATTCATACCACGGAAAAAGTATTCTGATTGACGATGATCTGTCTGTAATCGGTTCCTTTAATATGGACATGAGAAGTGCATATCTGGATACGGAACTGATGCTTGTAATTCGCAGTAAAGATATTAATAAACAGTTGGAAGAGGGCATGATGGAATATGAAAGAGTGTCCCGCCAGGTATTGGAAGATGGAACCTATCGTGATCCATATCATGTAGAGCCAATCGAATTAACAAAGAAACGTCAGGGAAAAATATTTTTGGTACAGCATCTGCTTGGATGGGCAAGGTATCTGTTTTAATAAGGAGGAAGGAAAACGTGTTTCAAATATTGATTGTAGAAGATGATAAAGAATTAAGCCAGCTATTCCAAAAAGTGCTTGAGAAGAATGGATATCAAGTCAAAAGTGCATCGGATGGAGCACAGGCATTAGAAGTATTGGTTAAGGAATATATTGATCTGATCATTTCTGATATTATGATGCCGGTTATGGATGGTTATGAACTGGTGTCGGAACTCCGTTCAGCAGGATATCAGATACCTGTACTTATGATCACTGCGAAAGGTTCCTTTGATGATATGCGCCAGGGATTTCTTTCGGGAAGTGACGATTATATGGTAAAACCGGTAAATGTGAATGAAATGGTTTTAAGAGTCGGAGCACTGCTTCGCCGTGCACAGATACTGAATGAACACAAAATTGTGATCGGTTCAACAGAGTTTGATTATGATGCAATGACGGTTACAACTGATAAGGAAAGTCTTGTTTTGCCTAAAAAAGAATTCCTGCTTTTATATAAGCTTGCAGCTTCGCCAGGCAGAATATTTACAAAACAACAGTTGATGGATGAAGTATGGGGATACGAGACGGAGGCAGACCCACATACGATAGAGGTACATATAGGAAGAATCAGGGAGCGTTTGAAAGATAACCCTGATTTTGAAATCGTAACAATGCGTGGAATTGGATACAAGGTGGTGAAAAAATAATGGAACAAAAGAAAGAAAAAGGATTGCGGATCCGATCCTGTCTGACTGGTGCAATCTGGCTGGCACTTGTATTTTCAACAGTCATATCTGCGTTATTATTTGCTTTTTTGAATCATTTTTTTAATCTGCCGGGCAGCATACCTGTGCTTGGCTGGCTTTTGATTTTCAATACATTGATTGCAGGGCTGATCACTTCCTTTATTAATGCAAAGTTACTGGAACCAATTACAAGACTTAGTAAAGCAATGAAGGAAGTTTCTCGGGGAGATTTTGAACAGCATTTGGAAACGAACAGCCGTATAGCAGAAGTTGGAGAATCTTATCAAAGTTTTAACGTTATGACAAAAGAACTTCGTGCAACAGAGGTGCTGCAGATGGATTTTGTATCTGATGTTTCTCATGAGTTTAAGACCCCGATTAATGCCATTGAAGGATATACAATGCTGCTTCAGGGAGAAGAACTGTCTCCGGATCAAGAGGAATATGTAGAAAAAATCTTATTTAACACCCAAAGGCTTTCCGGATTGGTTGGTAATATTTTGCTGTTATCCAAGTTAGAGAATCAGAATATACCAATGAAAAAAACAGAATATCGTCTGGATGAACAGATCCGCCAGGCAGTTCTTTCATTGGAAACAAAATGGACAGAAAAAGAAATTGGTTTTCAGGTAGAATTGGAGGAAGTTAAATATACTGCGAATGAAGGACTTTTTATGCATATCTGGATAAATCTTTTAGATAATGCGATTAAGTTCAGCCCTTCAAAGGGGACAATTACGATGTTTCTGAAACAAGAACAGGATTCTGTTAAGTTCATTCTGGAAGATGAAGGACCAGGAATAGAGGATGATGTAAAATCCAGAATATTTGACAAGTTCTATCAGGTAGATGGATCTCATAAAGCAGAAGGAAATGGCCTAGGTCTTGCACTTGTAAAACGGATTGTAGATAGTGCCGGAGGAACAATCAAAGCAGAAAACCGTGAATATGGTGGATGCAGATTTGTTATAGAGCTGCCAAAGCAGAAAGATGAGATTATCTAGTTTTAAGATAAATTAGAAGATGGGAGAATTTATATGACATTTTATCAGGAGTTGCAGTTAAATCAGGCAGGTTCTAAAAACCTGTTGAAAAAGAGTGAAACACTAAAAGAAAAATTATATCATATGTGGGTATATCTGGTGAAGATAGCTGCTACAATGGCATTTTGTTTTTTCTTTGTTAGTATTTTCAGCATCCTATTTGGAAATGAGAACAGCATTGTAGGTGTAGTAGTCTTATTATGTCTCATGGTGTTTAGGAATGCGGATCTGGGGATCCACACCGGACAATCTACGATGCTTTTGGCTTTGTTCTTTGTAATTATGACTGTATGTCCGCATTTAGCAAATCAGTTTTCACCGGTATTGGGAATGCTGTTAAATATTGCGGCACTGGCTGTGTTGATTCTGTTCGGATGCCATAATCCATCCATGTTTAATCAATCTACATTGGTTCTTGGGTATCTGCTGCTATATGGTTATGATGTTACGGGAAAAAGCTATCAGATGCGATTAGTCGGAATGGCTTTAGGTGCAGCACTTACCTGCTTCGTATTTTATCGAAATCATAAAAACAGAACTTATAAAAGAAATCTGAAAGATCTGATACAAGAATTTGATATCACTTCTTCCAGAACAAAATGGCAGATATGTCAGATTTTATGCGTACCGATTGTCCTTTGCATTGCAGAACTTTGTAATATGCCACGTGCAATGTGGGCTGGTATTGCGGCCATGTCCGTGATTTTGCCGTCTATGGAAGATATGCACTACAGAGTCCGTAAAAGGATTGTCGGAAATATTGCAGGTGTTATATGTTTTACAGTATTATATTTTCTGCTTCCTTCGTCAATCTATGCATATATAGGAATTCTTGGTGGAATCGGTGTAGGATTTTCAGCACAATATGGCTGGCAGGCAGTATTTAACACATTTGGTGCTTTAGCCATTGCTGCAGAGACATATGGACTACAAGGAGCGGTTAGTCTTAGAGTGAGTCAAAATGTTTTTGGTGTTGTGTTTGCTTTAGCATTTTGTGTTATATTTTATTGGTTTATGCCTAAAAAAAAGGAAAGTGAGGTGACCGTACATGCAGAGTGAAGTGAATCAGGAAGAAAATTTGAATACCACTGATTTTGACGAGCACTTCGCTAAAATTTCGTCCTATATTGTAGACACATTGCACGGCGTTCCACTTGAGATGACCGAGGATGAAAAAGAACAATTTCGCATACAGGTTATTTCAAATCAGTATGCAGAACGGTTGCTAAGTGAAGCCGAAAAGACAGAAACGTATAGAGGTTTATCAAAAATTGATATTCTCCATACAGTTTCTATCCCTCAACTGGCTAGAACAATCCCACTTAAAGGTTTGAATCTCAGTTTAGAAAAATACAGAATGCCGGATGGTGTAATAATAGAGGTTGAGAGTTCGTCACATTATTTGGGGTCATTTAGTGAGAAAAATGATTCTTCCACAAATTGGATAGAAAATATCATGGAGGGTGTCGGTATTCACTAGATGGATTCTCAAGAAGCATATGCACGAAAGTTCTGCACGCGATAAGTATCTTGCCATTATGAAGCCCTACCTTCTGATGTGGCACAGTAGCAGTTGAAAACAGATCAGGTTACCTATTGCAATTCTGACTATTTGGAAATATACTTGTAAGTATCAAATTATTTCACTTTATGGGAGGAAATTATTATGGCAAGACCCAAGGGAAGCAAGAATAAGGCTCGTACTGTAAAGGCCAGCGTTGATTATGCAGCCGTCGTTGCAGAAAAGACCGCTGAAAAGGAAAAAATCGAATCTGAGGTTGCTACGCTGACTGCAAATCTCGATGATCTGAAAACGCAGATGAAAGCCAAGAAAGCAGAATTGAAAGCCGTCACCAAGGAACTTACCAAAGCCGAAAACAAAAAAGCTGCCGCCGAAGCAAAGGCAGCAGAAGAAGCAAAGAAAGGCGAAGCAGAAGATGTGCTGAAGAAGCTGCTTGCCAGCGGTATGTCCGCTGATGAAATTGTTGCCAAACTCCAGTAAATTTTTATGGAAGCCAGCAAGCGAATCTGTCCGAACTGCGGACGTAAAATGAAGCAGCAGTTCACAGGGCTGCTCCATTGCAAGTGTGGGACAAGCTGGCGGCGTGATATAGGATTCTTTGAACGCACTCCAGACATGGTGTTCTCACTGGAACGCAAAAAAGTCGGAAACAAAGTCAAGCAGTTACCGACGATACATCATAAGTAAGCAAGACCACCAGCCGTTTTTTCGACTGGTGGCCTTTTTTGTGCTTAATCCTCTGTAATGCCGAGATATTGGTCAATCTCCATGATGCTTTCCCCACTGATCTCGACCAGATCTTCAAAGGGCACTACGGTTTCGCCCACCTGCAAGATGCGGAACACTGGGTCGATGCGGTCCGCTTTTCCGGTCAGCGTGATGTAGTTGCCCACTGCGGGAATCTCCGGGTGTGCGGTATCCTCTTTGAAATACCGCACTGTGATGGTCATGCCCTTGGTGACCTGCATCAGCCGATCGGACAGAGCCGACATTTCTTCTTCGGTCAAAATTCGCTTGGTCACCCGCTCGGTGCGCTGTTTTTCTGCGGCAAGCTGCTCATCATAACCCCGCAGTGCTGCAAAGGGAGAGAAAATCTTTGCCCGGTTCTGTAAAGTCATGCGGGGGTGCTTGCGAAGGGATTCTTCGGTCTGGGTGCGTTCCATCTCTATGATGTCCCCGTACTTTTGGGCGGTCTCTTGTCCGATCTTGCTATTTTTGTAGTTTTCCATCCGGACCTCCTGCGCTGTGACCACCGATCTGCGCATTGCGCTGGCGCATGGTGGCACCTTCCTCGTAGCTGCTGGCTTTCAGTACGGCATTTTTGCCGTACTTGTTCTTGATGCCCAGCATGGCTTGCTGGAGTTTTTTCTCCTTTTCCAGCTTCTTGGTGTCGGTAAAAAAGTCCACCTGATAGATGCCCTCGTCCGGCGTGACCTTGTTGGCATTGATGGTAATGCGCCGCACCGTCAGCGCAGGGTTAGTAATGCGCTCAAACAGCTTTGCGCTTTCGTTGATGATGGTGCTGCCTAGATTGGTAGGGGTATCGAACCGGACAGTGCCGTGTGCCGCTTTGGGGATGATTCTGCCGTAGCGGTCGGTCTGGGTCAGACCACGGTAGCCACCCTTGTCCACGTTCTCCCGGTCGTAGCCTATCTCCAAAGTGATGGATTCCGCCACCAGCTTCTTTTCCGTGAGCCGGAACATCAGAATCTCCGCCATCTCCCGGACAATGAGTTTTGCTTTATCATACGGGTAAGGAGTGGATAGTACCTGCCCCTCGCTGATGCTGTTGGTGCTGGGCTTGTAGCTTTTGATCTGCTCCATGCCGCAGGGTTCGCAGCCCCATGCGTGGTCGATGAGAATTTCTGCATCCACGCCGAAAATCTCATACAGACGATCTTCTCCATGGATGGAGAACCGTGCCAAGTCCCCCATGGTGTAGATGCCATGAGCTTCCAGCCGCTTGACGGTTCCGGGACCGGTCATCCAGAAATCCGTCAGGGGTCTGTGGTTCCACAGCAGATACCGATAGGACTGCTCATCCAGTTCCGCAATGCGGACACCATCTTTGTCTGCCGGGATGTGCTTTGCCACAATGTCCATGGCCAGCTTTGCAAGGTAGAGGTTAGTGCCGATGCCTGCCGTTGCGGTGATGCCGGTGTTGTACAGCACCTCCCGCACCATGGTCATGGCAAGTTCATGGGCGCTCATGTGATAATAAGGCAGATAGCCCGTCACATCAATGAAAACCTCGTCGATGGAGTAGGGGTAAATGTCTGCCGGGGACACATATTTGAGGTAGGCCTTGTAGATCTGGGTGGACACATCCAGATACCGCTGCATCCGGGGCGGCGCAACAATATAGCTCAGCCCCAGCGTCGGGTCTGAGTTCAGGGCATTGGCATCAAAAGAGGTGCTGGCAAAGTGGTATTTGCCATCCTCTCCCCGGACTGCCTTTTTCTGCCGGATGGCGGTCTGCAGCCGCTGGGCATTGACCTCCCGGACACGCTGGACGGCTTCAAACAGCCGCGCTCTGCCGGGTATCTTGTAGGCTTTCAGGGAGGGCGATACCGCAAGGCAGATGGTCTTTTCGGTGCGGGAGGCGTCTGCCACCACCAGATTGGTGGTCAGGGGGTCGAGATGACGGTCTACGCACTCCACCGAGGCATAGAAACTTTTCAGGTCGATTGCCAGATAGGTGTACTGCGTTGCCATGATTCAGCCCTCCTTTGTGTTATTTGGATTCCACCTCCACGAACCATCTTCCAAACCGGGATGGAAATCGTGGGTCGCTGCGTTCAAAGAACAAATGCTTTTCTTGACCTTTTACCATTACAGTATAGCAATCGCCGGGTAGATCGGCAATGGTATTTGCAGGGCGAAAATCTCGTACCTGTTCGATGGGATAAGTTCGCCCATCACCCCATGTAATTTGTCGGGGCTGCATATAACCTGTTGCATCAAAATCAGAAGTCACTTTCACATAGACCTTTTCCGCTTTGCGACGGCAGTTTCGATTCATTCTTCACAGCTCCTTTGCAAAGTCCACAACTATTTATCTTATTATAATAAATCTTTACGCTGTTTTCAAGAGAAAGCACAACAATTGTTAGCGATGCAAAAAAAATACAGCTATATTTCAGTGTGAAGCCTGAATATAGCTGTATTTTTTTCTTTATGGATGATTTAATTGTTCTCCTCAAAGTTCTCGACTTGCTCCATGACCTTTTTGAAAACTTCGGGGCTGTACTGTGGAGGATAGCCGTTTTTTACAAGGCAGATCTTGATCTCCAGCTTCAACTGATTGCGGACGTTCTGATTGTTCAGCCAGTCAGCAAACGAAGATTTGGTGTCGATAATCTCTTTGACCTTTTGCGCCAGAGTCTTGCACTTGTCGTTGATGACAGCACCATCAACCTCTTTATCGGTTCCGTATTCAAAATCATACCGGTCCCGCAGGGCAAGGAGAATAAAGATAAAGAAAGGAAATTTTTTGTTTAACTATTCTCACTATTATTTGATTTAGTGATTTTTTTCTTCTTTGGAGAAACCAGTTTGTGACCGGAATAAATGGACATGCCCATACAAAGCAATGAGGAATAGGCAAAGTATTTATGCGCAGTCATAGATTTTTTGATTCCAGAATAAATGCATCCCAACATACAGAAAAGTGCGCCTAAGGACCAGTATTTATGTGATTTCATGATTTGATACCTCCTTTGATTTAACTGATTCGATTATAACGTTTTTTTACGAAAATGCAAGCATTACCGGGAACGCTTTCATGTGGATACTGTGACTGCCGCTACGGTCATGATCGGTGGGCATTACGAACAAGGCTCACATGTAGCATTCGACTCCGAATATCAGCCGGCACACATATGAGGACGGAAAATGTAGCAGCTTTTGAAAAAAATTGCTTTTTTCTGCTCAAAGTGCTACAATCGGAATATACCGAATACAAAGGGAGGAAAGCTCCCATGCCAAGACCGCCACGGTGCCGTCAAATTTGTGGCGTACCACAGGTCGATACATTCTGTCCCAACGGGTGCGGGAATACCGAGCCGATCCTGCTGACGCTGGATGAATACGAGGTCATTCGACTGGTTGACTTGGAGCAGCAAACCCACGAGCAGTGTGCCGCTCAAATGGACATTTCCCGCTCTACCGTGCAGGAGATTTACGAAAGCGCACGGAGCAAGATCGCAGCGTGTCTTGTCCACGGGAAACCGCTGCACATCACCGGGGGAAACTACCGCATCTGCGGAGGACAGGAGGCAGCTCACTGCGGCCGTTGCTGCCGGATGCAGAGAGCCAACATGGAAAAATCAGGCAAAACTTGCAAAGGAGATTCCATTATGAAAATTGCAGTTGCCTATGAAAACGGTCAAATCTTTCAGCACTTCGGTCACACCGAGCAGTTCAAGCTTTATGAAGCTGTGGACGGCAAAATCACTCATGCGAAAGTCGTTGACACCAACGGCAGTGGTCACGGCGCACTGGCAGGCTTTCTAATGCAGCACGGTGTGGACACTTTGATTTGCGGAGGCATCGGCGGCGGTGCGCAGGCAGCTCTGGCCGAAGCGGGCATCAAGCTCTACGGCGGTGTCAGCGGGGACGCTGATGCTGCGGTGAGCGCATTGCTCAACGGAAATCTGGGCTACGATCCCAATGTTCACTGTGACCACCATGATCATGAGCACGGCGAGGCTGGTCACTCCTGCGGTGACCACGGCTGCGGCAAGCATAGCTGCCATTGATATGGAACGCACACTGACACAACTTCCGTTCTGGTCATCCTTGACCGAACGCGAAATGGACACACTACGCCGAAGTGCCTTTGTCCGTCATTATAAAAAGGGTGCGTTCGTTCACAGCAGCGACAATGAATGTCTCGGAATGCTGTTTATTCTTTCCGGTGAGATTCGCACCTATCTTCTCTCTGATGAGGGGCGGGAGGTAACGCTGTTCCGCCTGTATCCGGGCGAACTATGCGTGCTTTCCGCCTCCTGCGTGATCAGTCAGATCACCTTTGATACGCAAATGACTGCCGGAATGGATACGGACGTTCTGATTATCCCTGCAAATGTCATTGCTGCACTCAAGGAGAAAAATCTCCATGTCCGCTGTTTTCTCTATGAACTGGCAACGAAACGGTTTTCTGATGTGATGTGGGCGATGCAGCAGATCATGTTCAAGGGGCTGGATCAGCGGCTGGCAGAATTTCTCTTTGCCGAAGCGGAACGTACCGGCTCCGACACGATACGTATGACCCATGAGCAGATCGCCCAGCACATCAGCTCGGCACGGGAGGCAGTGGCACGGATGCTCAAAAGCTTCTCGGAGGACGGACTGGTGGAGCTGAAGCGTGGTGCAATCACGCTGCGGGATAAGAACAGACTAAATCGTCTAAAATAAAAAGGAATGTGACTTCGTCACAGAATAAAATCATAGATTTGCTACAATAAAAGCAGAAAAGCAGGAAGGAGTATCCACCATGAAAGAAACGAATACGCAGGAACTCAAACCGAAAAAAACCTGATGGCTACCTTTGCCGGTGAGTCCGAGGCACGCAACAAGTACACCTATTTTGCATCCAAGGCCAAGAAGGAAGGCTTTGAGCAGATCGTGGCACTGTTCCTCAAAACCGCTGATAATGAGAAGGAACACGCCAAGCTGTGGTTCAAAGAACTGAACGGCATTGGCGACACCGCAGAAAACCTTCTCGCCGCCGCTGAGGGCGAGAACTACGAGTGGACGGATATGTACGACGGCTTTGCCAAAACAGCCGATGAGGAAGGTTTCCATGCGCTGGCCCAGCGTTTCCGCCTGGTCGCCGCCATTGAAAAGCACCATGAGGAGCGCTACCGTGCCCTGCTGCACAATGTGGAGATGGCGGAGGTCTTCGCCAAGAGCGAGGTCAAGGTGTGGGAGTGCCGCAACTGCGGTCACATCGTCGTGGGCGAGAAGGCCCCGGAGGTTTGCCCCACCTGCAACCATCCCCAGAGTTATTTTGAAATTCACGCAGAAAACTATTAAAGAAAGAAAAGGAGAATTATCATGGAGCAGAAGTTTTACATTTGCAAGCATTGCGGTAACATCATTGCCAAAGTTAAGGACGCAGGCGTCCCTGTTGTCTGCTGCGGCGAGCCGATGAGCGAGATTGTTCCCGGCACCACCGATGCCGCCGTGGAGAAGCACGTCCCTGTCTGGACAGTGGAAAACGGCATCGTCCATGTCAAGGTCGGCTCCGTGGAGCACCCCATGCTGCCGGAGCACTACATCGAATGGGTATCTCTCCAGACCAAGCAGGGCAATCAGCGTAAGGAACTGCATCCCGGCGAAAAGCCGGAGGTCTGCTTCGCTCTCTGCGAGGGCGATGAGGTCGAGGCGGTCTACGCCTACTGCAACCTCCACAGTCTGTGGAAAGCGTAATTCACCTTCTTAAAATCCGGTGCTCAAAAAGCACCGGATTTTTTTTATCAATGTAACCTCGTCACAGAAAAAGACTTTGTCCTGCGGTATGATAAAGCCACAATCAAGAAAGAGCTGGCGAACATGAAAATCAAGCTCAATCCCGATCAGGAGATTGTCAGCACCATCAGAAAAGGACTCAAGCGCACCGGCGGGTACTGCCCCTGCCTCAGGGAGCGCACAGAGGCAACCAAATGTATGTGCCAGGAGTTCAAGAATCCAATTGCAGATCCGGGCTTCGAGGGGGTCTGCCACTGTATGCTCTATTACAAATCCTTGTAGGATTAAGGGAGGAAAGCTATGCTGTCAAAGAAACTGGCTGCCATAGATAAGACGCGGTGTGTCGCCTGTGGTGTGTGTGAAAATACCTGTCCACTGGGGGCCGTCAAGGTGCGCCGTGGCTGCTACGCCGCCGTGGAGGCGGAACGCTGCGTAGGCTGCGGCAAGTGCGCAAAACTCTGTCCCGTCGGCTGCATTGAGGTGAAAGTGAGGGCTGACGCATGAAAGCAAAGCATTGGTACGATTACCTGTGGGTATATGCCATCATCTATTTTGCACTGGGCTTTTTCAATATCCTGTTCGCGTGGCTGGGTATGATTGATTTTCTTCTGCCGCTGCTTTTAGCCATCTTTGGCGGGAACAAATTCTTTTGCAACCACCTCTGCGGACGGGGTCAACTGTTCAGCAAGCTGGGGACAGACCTTAAATGCTCCCGCTGCAAGCCCACGCCCCGCTGGATGTCCTCCAAGTGGTTCCGTTATGCCTTTTTGCTCTTTTTCCTGACGATGTTCGGCAACATGGTGTTCCAGACCTATCTGGTCGCTGCTGGTGCTACGTCCCTGCGGGAGGCCATTAAGCTGTTCTGGACATTCCGTGTGCCGTGGAGCTGGACTTATACAGCCGGTACGGTCACTGACTGGGTGGCGCAGTTCAGCTTTGGCTTTTATAGCCTCATGCTGACCTCTCTGCTGCTGGGTCTGATCGTTATGGTGCTCTACATGCCCCGCACATGGTGTGCGTTTTGCCCGATGGGAACCATGACGCAGGGCATTTGCAAGCTGAAAAACAAAGAATAAACAAAGATAACAGAACGGAGCCTTTCTCATGGCTGAACTGAAAATTACCGCTGCGAATTTTGAAAATGAGGTACTGCATTCCGACAAGCCCGTCCTGCTGGATTTCTATGCGGACTGGTGCGGACCGTGCAAAATGCTCTCTCCCGTACTGCATGAGCTTGCCGAAGAAAAAAGCGGTACGCTCAAGGTGGGCAAGGTCAACGTGGACGAGCAGATGGAGCTGGCAATGCGTTTTCAAGGATCCAGTATCCCGATGCTGGTCGTATTCAAGGATGGAAAGGCCGTTGCCAAATCGGTCGGCTATCGGCCTAAGTCGGAGATTGCCGCAATGGTGGAGGGCGTGAAATGAAGGTCGTAATTGTAGGCGGCGTGGCGGGCGGTGCTTCTGCTGCTGCCCGCATCCGCCGTTTGGATGAACACGCGCAGATCATCATGATCGAGCGCAGCGGCTATGTGTCCTATGCCAACTGCGGCCTGCCGTATTATGTGGGTGGTGTGATCAAGGAGCAAGAAGAACTGACACTGCAAACTCCGGAGAGCTTTTGGGATCGCTTTCGCATTGATGTGAGGGTACGGCAGGAAGTAACTGCGATCAATCCCGCAGAGAAAACCGTCACTGTCCGCACGCTGGACAGCGGGAAGATCTATACGGAAACCTATGACAAACTGCTTCTTGCCCCCGGCGCAAAGCCGACGGTTCCTGCGCTTTCCGGCGTGGACAGCGAGCGCGTTTTCACACTGCGCACAGTGGAGGACACCCTCCGCATCAGGCGCTTTGTAGAGGATCAGAAGCCGAAAACCGCTGTTTTGGCTGGCGGCGGCTTTATCGGTCTGGAAATGGCGGAGAACCTTGTGGAGATGGGCGTTTCCGTCACCATCGTCCAACGTCCAAAGCAGCTATTAGCGCCGCTGGATACGGATATGGCGAGCTTTGTCCATGCGGAAATGCGCAGACACGGCGTGGCTCTGTGGTTGGGTGAAACCGTCACCGGATTCCGGCAGGACGGAGATTCCGTGCTGACGCTGCTGGAGGAAAGTGAGCCGCTGAGCTCCGACATGGTGCTGTTGGCCATCGGCGTCACGCCGGACACCCATCTGACAAAAGAGGCCGGACTTGAGCTGGGCATCCGGGGCAGCATCGCTGTCAACGAGCGGATGGAAACCTCCGTGCCGGACATCTATGCTGTGGGCGATGCCGTAGAGGTCACCCATTTTGTAACCGGGCAGAAAGCGTTGATTTCGCTGGCGGGACCCGCCAACAAGCAGGGACGCATTGCCGCTGACAATATCTGTGGCGGCAATAGCCACTTTCACGGCTCTCAGGGCTCGTCTGTTCTGAAACTGTTTGGCTTGACAGCGGCCTCCACGGGTATCAATGAAAAGGCAGCGCAGGCAGCAGGAATCGCTTACGGCAAAGTCGTACTTTTCCCGGCATCCCACGCTGCCTATTATCCCGGCGCACGGTCAATGGCAATGAAGGTACTGTATGAAAAAGAAAGCCTGCGGTTGCTCGGTGCGCAGATCGTTGGCGGCGAGGGCGTGGACAAGCGTATTGATGTACTGGCAACGGCCATTCGCGCAAAAATGACAGCCTTGGAACTGACGGAACTTGACCTTTCCTATGCGCCGCCCTATTCCTCTGCCAAAGATCCGGTCAATATGGCCGGTTTTATGATCGAGGATTTGGAGAGCGGGAAAGTGCAGCAGTTCCATTGGAATGATGTTGAGGACTTGCCCTGCGATGGCAGTGCGACGCTGCTGGACGTCCGCACGGAAGGCGAATATCGGCGTGGGCACTTGAATGGATTCCGCAATATTCCACTGGACGATCTGCGGGAGCACTTGGACGAGTTAGAGCGGGACAAGCCTATCTATGTGAATTGCCAGACTGGGCTTCGCAGTTATCTGGCCTGTCGGCTTTTGACGCAGTATGGTTTCAGCTGTTCCCATCTCTCCGGCGGATACAGTTTTTATCAGGTCGTAACACAAGAGCAGCAGACAGCGCGGAGCGCCTATCCCTGCGGAATGGAGAAACTATGAGTGAAAATTTATTTGGCTTGACGGTTGCGGCAGATAAAGGCTTAGATGATCTGCAGTGCCAGCGCCTTTTAAGCGAAAATCGCAGGTATCAGGAAGTCATGCTGCAATACCGATGTGCGCTGAAAGCACTGGAAAACAGGTTGGAAATTCTAAACGAAGAGTTTTCATTGCAGCATGATCGCAATCCGATAGAAAGTATGAAAAGTCGCTTGAAGTCGCCGTCCAGCATTATGAATAAGATGCAGAAGCGCGGACTTTCTCTGGATTTTCCGACCATGCAGGCAAATATCATGGATATTGCCGGTGTGCGGGTGATCTGCTCTTTCGAGGAGGATGTGTTCTTTTTGGCAAAGTGCTTAAAAGATCAGTCTGACATTGAAATCATCACGGAGAAAGATTATATTTCACACCCTAAGCCAAATGGCTATCGCAGTCTGCACCTGACGATCCGGCTGCCGGTATTCTTTGCGGAAAAAGAGATCCATGTGCCAGTGGAGATACAACTCCGTACAATCGCTATGGACTTCTGGGCAAGCCTTGAGCATACCATCCGCTACAAGAAAAACTTGCCGATAAATGCTGAAGTCGAAACTGAATTGAAAGAGTGCGCCGATTCCAGCAGAGAATGGGACAGAAAAATGGAACATCTACTGCACATCTTAACATAGTGCGTCGGATATAAAATGAAAAGCACGCACTTTGGTGCTTGCCTTAGGCTTGTCAGGGATCGCCTCATCCGCCTTGGATGGGCGACCCCTGCGAGCCCCAACCAATTTCTCCGCTTTCTGGTTTTCAGGCATAGTCTTTTCTGCTTTCGGCGGACTGCCACGGCACAGCTTTTTCGGCTTCTATAATTGTAAGGAACATGGCTTTTCGCTGAATGGAAAGCGAAGTTGACCCGGGCTGGGGCGGTCTGTATGAAAGCAATATTTTTTTTGAAATAATCTTGACAAAATTTATCAAGATTGATATGATAGTATTAACAAGCAAGCGAAAAGAGGATGTGGAGCATGATCATCACCAAAGAGACGGACTACGCGCTGCGCATTTTGCGGGTGCTGCTGGACGGGGAGAAGCATTCGGTGGCCGAGATGTCGGAAACGGAATTGATCCCCAATCAGTTTGCCTACCAGATTCTGCGCAAGCTCTCCGCCGGCAATTTGGTGCGGGTGAGCCGCGGCGCTCTCGGCGGCTGCGCTCTGTCCTGCGATCTGGACGCGACCTCCCTCTACGATCTCATGGGGGTCGTGGGGGAGCGGGGCATCCTGTGCGCCTGCATGGAGCCGGGATATGAATGCCGCTGGCAGGACAAGCATGGGCGGTGCACCATCCACTGTCAGCTGGCGGCCTTGCAGCAAAAGCAGGACGAGGCGTTCCGTGCCGTGAGCCTGCGCAGGCTGCTGACCGGCGGATCCGATCCCCAAGATACAAGCAAGCTGTAAAATTTTAAAAGGAGGTACCCGTATGCTGTTTCAAACCACGTCGGCGCACGAAGAGCTGCGCGCGAAGATCCGGAGTTTTGCGGAGGAGGAGATCAAGCCCCTCGCATTTTTAATGGATCAGAACAATGAGTTTCCCGAGGAGGCTGTCAAGAAGCTGGGTAAGCTGGGCTGGATGGGCATTCCCTACCCCAAGGAGTACGGCGGTGCCGGTCTTGATGCTCTGAGCTACGCCATCGCGGTGGAGGAGCTGGCCCGTGTGGACGGCGGCACGGGCGTAATCCTCTCCGCCCACGTCTCCCTCGGCTCGTGGCCCATTTTCGCCTATGGCACCGAGGAGCAGAAGAAGAAATATCTGGTTCCGCTGGCCAAGGGCGAGAAGATCGGCGCCTTCGGCCTTACGGAGACCAACGCCGGATCCGACGCCGGCGGCACGGAGACCACGGCGCTGGATAAGGGGGACTACTACCTCCTCAACGGCGGTAAGATCTTCATTACCAACGCCCCTAAGGCGGACACCTATGTGGTTTTCGCCGTCACCACGCCGGACATCGGCACCCGGGGTATCTCCGCTTTCATCGTGGAGAAGGGCTGGAAGGGCTTTGAGTTCGGCGACCACTATGACAAGATGGGTATTCGCTCCTCCTCCACGGCGGAGCTGATCTTCAACAACGTGAAGGTTCCCAAGGAAAACCTATTAGGCAAGGAGGGCGAGGGCTTCAAGATTGCCATGTCCACGCTGGACGGCGGACGCATCGGTATCGCCGCGCAGGCGCTGGGCATCGCCCAGGGCGCGTTTGAGCACGCGTTGAGCTATTCCAAGGAGCGCGTCCAGTTCGGCAAGCCCATCGCGGCCCAGCAGAGCATCGCCTTCAAGCTGGCGGATATGGCAACCAAGCTGCGCTGCGCCCGGTTCCTCATCTACTCCGCGGCGGAGCTGAAGGAGCAGCACGCGCCTTACGGCATGGAGTCCGCCATGGCGAAGATGTACGCCTCGGACATCGCGCTGGAGGTCACCAACGATGCCTTGCAGATCCACGGCGGCAGCGGCTACCTCAAGGGCATGGAGGTGGAACGGGCCTACCGCGACGCCAAGATCACCACCCTCTACGAGGGCACTAACGAGATCCAGCGGGTGGTCATCGCCTCTCATCTGTTGGGCAGGCTGGGCAAGAGCTCCGGCGGCGAGAGCCGTTCGGCGGCCAAGAAACCCGCGCCCATCACCGGCATTCGCAAAAAGACTATCTTCCGGGAGGGGGATGCTGCCCAGCAGGTGGCCGACCTTGTGGCGGCGCTGAAGAAGGATGGTCACGACTTCTCCGTCGGCATCCCTATGGATACGCCCATCCCGCAGGCGGAGCGGGTGGTCTCCGCGGGCAAGGGCATCGGGGAGAAAAAGAACATGAAACTGGTAGAGTCGCTGGCCAAGGCCGCCGGCGCGGCCATCGGTTCTTCCCGCCCTGTGGCGGAGACTCTCAAATATCTGCCGCTGAACCGCTATGTGGGTATGTCCGGTCAGAAGTTCACCGGCAATCTGTACATCGCCTGCGGCATCTCCGGCGCATCCCAGCACCTTAAGGGCATCAAGGACGCCTCCACCATCGTGGCCATCAATAAGAACGGTAACGCGCCTATCTTCAAGAACTGCGACTACGGCATCGTGGGCGATGTGGAGGAGATCCTGCCCCTGCTCACTGCCGCGCTGGATAGCGGCGAAAAGCTGCCCGCGCCGCCCATGGTAAAGATGAAGCGGCCCACGCCGCCGAAGCCCGCCCCCATCGGCGACCGCTACGTCTGCAGCGGCTGCGGCTACGAGTATGTGCCGGAGTTGGGCGACGAGGACGGCGAGATCGCGCCCGGTACGCTCTTTGAGCAGCTTCCCGCCGAGTGGGTGTGTCCCGAGTGCGCGGAGACGAAGGATCAATTTGTAAAGGCTTGAGGCCGTGAAGGAGGCAAGATAAGATGTATTGCGTGCGTAAAGTAACGAACGACCTCTACTGGGTGGGCGCCAACGACCATCGCCTGGCCCTGTTTGAAAACTGCTTTCCCATTCCCCGGGGCGTAAGCTACAACGCCTACTGCCTGCTGGATGAAAAGACGGTGCTCTTTGACACGGTGGACTGGTCTGCCTGCCGCCAGCTTTTGGAAAATCTGGCGTATGTGCTGGATGGCCGCGAGCTGGACTACCTGCTGGTCAACCATCTGGAGCCGGATCACGCCGCCTGCATCGAGGAGATCCTGCTGCGCCATCCCAAGGTGAAACTGATCTCCAACGAGAAGGCATTCATGCTCATGCGGCAGTTCGGCTTCCATGTGGACGGACATGAGTGCATCGAGGTGAAGGAGGGCGATACCTTCTCCTTCGGCAAGCACACCGTCACCTTTGTGGGCGCGCCTATGGTTCACTGGCCGGAGGCCATGGTGACCCTCGATGTCACCGACGGCGTCCTCTTTTCCGCCGACGCCTTCGGCACCTTCGGCGCGCTGGACGGCAAGCTGTTCGCCGACGAGGTGGACTTCGAGCGGGACTGGCTGGACGACGCCCGTCGCTACCTTACCAACATCGTGGGCAAGTACGGCCCCCACATCCAGCTCCTGCTGAAAAAGGCCGGCGGCGTTTTGGATCAGATCAAGTACATCTGCCCGCTCCACGGCCCCGTGTGGCGCAAGGATCTGGGCTGGTTCATTGAAAAGTACGACACATGGAGCCGCTATGCCCCTGAGACCCAGGGCGTGCTCATCGTCTACGCCTCTATGTACGGCAACACGGAGAACGCGGCGCAGGCGCTGGCGACGTCGCTCTGCGATAAGGGCATGAGCAAGGTGGCGATGTACGATGTGTCCTCCACTCATGTCTCCCAGCTGATCTCCGAGGCGTTTAAGTACAGTCACATTGTCCTGGCCTCTGTGACCTACAACCTCGGCATCTACCCTGCCATGCATGACTTCCTCATGGATATGAAGGCACTGAATCTGCAAAACCGCACCTTTGCCATCATTGAAAACGGCTCATGGGCGGTGAAGTCCGGTGACCTCATGCAGAAATTCGTCAACAATGAGCTTAAGAACATGACGGTGCTCAACGAGCGGCTCAGCCTCGCCTCGTCCATGGGCACGGACAAGCGCACTGAGCTGGAAGCACTGGCGGACGCCATTCTGGAATCTATGAAGTAACTGGCAGGAAAGCCAAAACCAAGACAACAGACAACAAACAGCCCTGCCGCGTCGGCTGCAGAAAAACCGGCTTTCAAAAACAGAGCGGGCAAGCGTGATACTGCGCTTGCCCGCTCTTTGCCCAAAAGGACATGAGAAGTGACCGGAGAAGATGAGAGGATCGAAATGGAGATCAGAAAACGAAACGGGGAGTCGGTTCCCTTTCAACAGGAGAAAATTTTCAACGCCATGAAAAAGGCGTTTGACGGACAGGGCAAGGAGATCGGGAGCAGAGAGATGGATGAGATCCTCGCCACCGTTCTCAACAATCTCTCCGTCACAGTGCCGCTCACCGTGGAACGTGTGCAGGACGAGGTGGAGCGAACGCTCATGGAGCGCGGACACTATGAGGTGGCCAAGGCGTACATCCTCTACCGCGAAAAGCGGTCTGCGCTGCGCCGTGTCCGGCATACCATCGCGCGGACGGTGGGGGATGACTCGCTTGACGAGGTGCTGCGCCGCATCCAGATGGATTTTACCGAGGAAGTCTACTCCCTCGCGGCGCTTCAAATGAAGTTTGAGAGTTTCTGTCGTCTGGGCATGACGGAGGATGAGCGGGCTGAGGCACTGACCAAGGCGGCGGTAGAGCTGACTACGGCAGAGGCACCCAAGTGGGAGTTCATCGCGGCGCGGCTTCTGAACCACTCCTTTCGCTGTCGCAACGCACAGGAATGGGAGGGGCGCGGCGTCTGCGACCTCTATGGCAAGCTTCGCTATCTGACGGATAAGGGACTCTACGGTGACTATATCCTTGCCCACTATACCCACGAGGAGATTGCCATGGCGGAGGACTTTCTCTGCCCGGAACGGGACGAGCTGTTCACCTACTCCGGCCTTGACCTGCTGCTCAAACGCTATGTGATCCAGTCACGCAGCCGCGTGCCGCTGGAAACACCGCAGGAGATGTTTTTGGGTATCGCGCTGCATCTTGCTATGAACGAAGGCTCTGACCGCATGGGGTGGGTAAAACGCTTTTACGATATGCTCAGCCGTATGGAGGTCACGATGGCGACACCTACCATGTCCAACGCACGAAAGCCCTACCATCAGCTTTCAAGCTGCTTTGTGGACACTGTGCCGGACAGTCTGGACGGCATCTACCGCTCGCTGGACAACTTCGCAAAGGTCTCTAAATTCGGCGGTGGAATGGGGATGTACTTCGGTAAGGTGCGCGCTGCAGGCAGCACCATCCGCGGCTTTCAAGGGGCGGCAGGCGGTGTTATCCGCTGGATCCGGCTGGTCAACGACACCGCCGTGGCGGTGGATCAGTTGGGGATGCGGCAGGGCGCTGTGGCGGTTTACTTAGACGCATGGCACCGGGATCTGCCGGAATTCCTTCAACTGCGCACCAATAACGGCGACGACCGCATGAAGGCACATGATGTGTTTCCCGCCGTGTGCTATCCGGATCTATTCTGGCGACTGGCGGAGGAGAACATAGACGCGCCGTGGCATCTCATGTGTCCGCATGAGATCCTCACGGTCAAGGGCTACGCACTGGAGGATTACTGGGGTACAGAATGGGAGAAGCGGTATCTGGACTGCGTCAATGACCCGCGCATCGAAAAGCGCAGCGTCACCGTCAAGGACATCGTGCGGCTGGTGCTTCGCTCGGCAGTGGAGACCGGCACACCCTTCGCTTTCAATCGCGACAGTGTAAATCATATGAACCCAAACGGCCACACGGGAATGATCTATTGCTCCAATCTCTGTACGGAGATCGCGCAGAACATGGCACCCATCGAGCACATCAGCACTGAGGTGCACACGGAGAACGGCGACACAATTGTGGTGACGGCCACACGCCCAGGTGAGTTTGTGGTCTGCAATCTGGCGAGTCTGTCTCTCGGTAATCTGCCGGTGGAGGACGAGGCCTATATGGAACGCACGGTGGAAACGGCTATCCGCGCACTGGATAATGTGATCGACCTCAACTTCTACCCGTTGGAATACGCGCGGCTTACCAATCAGAAGTACCGCAGCATCGGCCTGGGCGTCAGCGGCTACCACCACATGCTGGCAAAGCGCGGCATCCACTGGGAGAGCGATGAGCACCTTGCCTTCACCGACGCAGTGTTCGAGCTCATCAACTACGCCGCTGTCAAGGCGGACACAGCTCTGGCACTGGAAAAGGGTCGTTACGCGCTCTTTGAGGGCAGCGACTGGCAGACTGGCGCGTATTTTGAAAAGCGGGGTTATACCTCCGAAAAGTGGCGGGCGCTTGCGAAAACGGTGGCGGTGCAGGGAATGCGCAACGCCTATCTGCTGGCGGTCGCACCGACCTCCAGCACATCTATCCTCTCCGGCACGTCGGCGGGTATAGATCCAATTATGAAGAAATTCTTTTTAGAGGAAAAAAAGGGCAGTATGCTGCCCCGCGTTGCTCCGGAGCTTTCTATGGATACATGGTGGTACTATAAGGCGGCGCATCTGATCGACCAAAGCTGGTCGGTACGCGCCGCGGGCCTTCGCCAGAGACATATTGACCAGGCGCAGAGCATGAATCTCTATATCACCAACGACTATTCCATGCGTCAGGTGCTCAGACTGTATTTGGAGGCGTGGAGGGCCGGCGTCAAGACCATTTACTATGTCCGCAGCAAGGCCCTTGAGGTCGAGGCCTGCGAAAGCTGCTCGTCATAAGGAGGATAGCATGACGGAACTGAAGAAAAAGCCCCTCTTTAACCCGGAGGGCGACCCTGATGTGCGCCTGCGGCGCATGATCGGCGGCAATACCACCAACCTCAACGACTTCAACAATATGAAGTACGCTTGGGTCAGCGACTGGTACCGGCAGGCCATGAACAACTTTTGGATTCCTGAGGAGATCAATCTCTCGCAGGATGTGAAGGACTATCCCCGCCTGCTGTCAGCCGAGCGCAGCGCCTACGATAAAATTCTGAGTTTTCTTGTCTTTTTGGATTCCATTCAGACAGCGAACCTGCCTAATATCGGCGCCTACATTACCGCCAACGAGGTTAATCTCTGCCTGTCCATTCAGGCGTTTCAGGAGTGTGTCCACTCACAGAGCTACAGCTATATGCTCGACACCATCTGTTCCCCCGTGGAGCGCAATGACATCCTCTACCAATGGAAAACGGACGAGCATCTGCTGCGCCGCAACACCTTCATTGGGGACTGCTACAACGAGTTTCAGGAGAGGAAGGACGCTCCCACGCTGCTGCGCGTGATGATGGCAAACTATATTTTGGAGGGCATCTATTTTTACAGCGGCTTTATGTTCTTCTACAATCTCTCCCGAAACGGGAAGATGCCCGGCTCGGCGCAGGAGATTCGCTACATAAACCGCGATGAGAACACGCACTTGTGGCTGTTCCGCAATATCATCACGGAGCTGCAAAAGGAGCAGCCGGAGTTGTTCACCGCCGAGAGCGTACAAGCGCTGCGCGAGATGATGCGTGAGGGCGTGGAACAGGAGATCGCATGGGGGCATTATGTGATCGGCGACGACATCCCGGGGCTGAACCGGCAGATGATCAGCGATTACATCCGCTATCTCGGCAACCTCCGCTGGACGAGCCTTGGCTATCCCGCATTGTATCCAGGCTTTGAGAGCGAACCGGAGAGCATGGAATGGGTCAGCCAGTACGCCGACGCCAACATGGTCAAGACCGATTTCTTTGAGGCACGCAGTACCGCCTACGCCAAGAGCACCGCACTGATAGACGATTTATAAGAAAACCAAAGACATCAGAATAGGAGATACTACTATGAATTACAGCGCTATGATCCAATATCGCAGATCCGTTCACTCATTCCGCGAAAAGGAAGTTCCGAGCGAGGCTATCGGCCAGCTCCGATCCTACTATGAAAAGACCTGCCCCCGTCTTGTCCCGGAGATTGCAACGGAGTTGATCGTCTTGGACAAGGATGCACAGCCGGCGCTGGAGAGCTCAGCGGGCTATAATCAATTTCTCATCGGAGCACCGCACTACCTGCTCCTTATGTCTGCCCCGCATTCCTACGCAGCCATCAACGCCGGCTACATGATGGAAGATCTTGTCCTCAAGCTGACTGAGTTGGACATTGACACCTGCTGGATGACCTTCACCGACAGCGACAAAATCAAAAAGGCACTGTCTCTCGCCACCCCGTTAGAGGTGGCGGCAATCGTTGCCTTTGGCTACGGGGAAAAGACCGCAAGAAAGCTGCGGCTGAATATCCTAAGTATGTCTCAGATCGATGTGCGGGCCGAGCAGCAGTACTACGCGCCCAAAAAGGGCGTGCACGATTTGGTTCACATGGGGAGCTGGAGCAACAAGTCTGGGCTTGACGAGATGATGGACTTCTACGACGATATGCTCTGGCAGTCCTTCTACGCCGCTTCGCTCTCCCCCAGCTATCTCAACCGTCAGCCCTATGGCTTCCTTGTGCAGGATCACAGCATCTATTTGGTGCAGCAGGAGGATGCCTACACCGATAATTTGGATGCCGCATTGGATCTCGGTATTGTCATGCTCCACTTCTCCGCCGTCGCCTCCCAGTGGGTGGGGCAGGTACGCTGGGAACTTTCACCTGCTGCGCCCGACGGCCTGCCGGAAGGACTTCGCTCCGCTGCGGTGTACCACATGTAACGACTCTGGGGGAAGCAAGGCAACGGTAAAATGCGCGACCGTCGATCTGCGGTTGAGCGTATGTTCCATTAGAAAAGAAGAACCTATCAGTCAGAGTCTGAGTAAGGAAAATAGGAGGTATTTTTTATATGGCTATCCAAACGGTAACAGATGCCATCCGCTATGTAGGAGTGGATGATAACACATTGGCACTCTTTGAAAACCAGTACTCCGTCCAGCCTATGGGAGTGAGCTACAACTCCTATGTCATTCTGGATGAGAAGATTGCCGTGATGGACAGCGTGGACGCACGGGCAGCGGAAGAATGGCTTTCCAATGTGGCGCGGGTGTTGGAGGGGCGCAGCCCCGACTATCTTGTGGTCACACACATGGAGCCGGATCATTCCGGCAGCCTCATGCGGCTGGCACAAAAGTACCCGGAGATGAAGATCGTGGGAAACGCGAAAACATTTACCCTGATCAAGCAGTTCTTCGGCACAGGTGCATTGTCGGAAGACCGTATGCTGGAGGTTGGCGAAAGAGATACGCTTTCCTTGGGTTTGCACCGGCTGCGCTTTCTGCTGGCGCCGATGGTACACTGGCCGGAGGTGATGACGGCGTATGAGGAAACGGAAAAAATCCTGTTCTCGGCGGATGCCTTCGGACGCTTTGGCTCACTGGAACGGACTGCCCGTGCCCCCTGGGTGCCGCAGGCCCGACGGTATTATTACAATATTATCGGGAAATATGGCGCACAGGTGCAGGCTCTGCTGAAAAAAATCTCCGCGCTGGAGATCAAAACGATCTGCCCGCTCCATGGCCCCATGCTCACAGAAGACTTGGGGGAGTACCTGCGGCTCTATGATCTCTGGTCACAATGGAAACCGGAAGAACCGGAGGGCATCCTGATCGCTCACGCATCCATCCATGGAAATACTGCCCATGCGGCGAAGACCCTCAAGGGTAAATTAGAGAAAAAAGGCGTACAGGTCAACATCTGTGATCTCACTGTGTCAGATCTTTCCTACGCTGTTGCCAGTGCGTTCTACTGCGGGAAGTTGGTTTTAGCCAGCGCCACCTATGACGGAGAACTGTTTCCGCCCATGAGGGAGTTTTTGGAACATTTACGGACAAAGGGATTCCGAAACCGCCGGGTTGGCCTTATTGAAGACGGCTCTTGGGCACCTGCTGCCGCGCGGCTGATGCGCACCAAATTGGAGGAGATGAAGGATATCCACCTTTACGAAACGGTAGTGTCTCTGCGTGGTGCATTGAACCAAACCAGCGAAGCGCAGATGGACGCTCTGGTGGCTGAGCTCTGCGCAGAATAAGCTGCAATAAACCGCAGCTATTTTCGTACAGATGATGGTCTTACTCATCTGCTTTATGTCCCAAGGGCAGAGTACCGTCATCTCAGGTTGAGGTCACGATGTGGTGTGGGGCGAGACCGGAGTCTTGAGAATACCCAAACAAAGGAAAGGAGCTGACAGATATGGCAGCTATGAACATGAATCAGGAGCAGTTTGAGCAGGCGATCCGGGAGAAAAAGCCCGTTTTGGTGGATTTCTGGGCGCCCTGGTGCAGCTACTGCCGGAGGATCGGCCCCGCGTATGAGAAGATCGGAGAGGAATACGCGGACAGCCTCGCCGTCGGCAAGATCAACATTGACGAGGAGCCGCGGCTGGCGGGGGCCGAGGGAATCGAGGACATCCCAACTCTGGTGCTGTACCGGAACGGAAAGGCCGTGGATTCCATCATCGCGCCCGGCTCAAAGGCAGAAATCGACCGTTTCATTCAGGAAGCCTTGGCGAAATAACGGAGGGTTCAGATATGAACAACAATCATGTTTATGATATGCTCGTGGTGGGCGGCGGCCCGGGCGGCTACACCGCCGCCCTGTACGCGGCACGGGCGGGGCTGGACACCATCGTGCTGGAAAAACTGTCCGCCGGTGGGCAGATGGCCCTGACCGAGCAGATCGACAACTACCCCGGCTTTGAGAACGGGATCGACGGCTTCTCTCTGGCGGAGAATATGCAAAAGCAGGCGGAGCGTTTTGGGGCACGCAGCGAATACGCGGAAGTTCTCCGCATGGATCTGACGGCGGTTCCCAAGCTCGTGGAGACCAGCGAGGGGATCTTCCGGGGGAAAACCGTGGTGCTGGCCACCGGCGCAGACCCCAGAACGCTGGGCGTGGCCAGAGAGACGGAGCTGTTGGGCCGGGGCGTGGCCTACTGCGCCGCCTGCGACGGGATGTTTTACAAGGGCAAAACGGTGGTCGTGGTGGGCGGCGGCAATTCCGCCGCGGCAGATGCCCTCCTTCTCAGCCGCGTGGCGAAAAAAGTGATCCTCGTCCACCGCAGAGACACCCTGCGGGCCACCAAGATCTATCACGAGCCGCTGGCACAGGCCGAAAACGTGGAATTCCGTTGGAACAGCGTCGTTTCCGCGCTGCTTTCCGGGGACAGGCTGACCGGCGTCCGCCTGCGGGACACCGTCACCGGTGAGGAAAGCGTGGTGGACTGCGACGGCGTATTTGTCAGCGTGGGCCGACAGCCCGCCACGGCGCTGGCGGTGGGTCAACTGGCGCTGGACGGCGGCGGCTATATCGTGGCCGGAGAGACCACGGAAACCAGTATTCCCGGCGTTTACGCCGTGGGCGACGTGAGGACGAAGCCCCTCCGTCAGGTGGTCACCGCCGTGGCGGACGGCGCGGTGGCAGTCCACATGGCGGAGAAATATATCGCGGAAAACCGATAAGGGAGGTAGATTGAAAAAGCCATGTTTAAGGTCAGGCCGGATACGACCGCAGTGGGGATGCCGACATATCTGCAAGGCAAACTGCCAGAGTGATGGCAGATAAGATAACCCATGTAAGATCGGGAGATATGTTGTCTCTCCATATCCAGTCCACACAACAGTGAGCAACTGAACACAAAACACAGCCACAGATGTACTCTGCGGCTGTGTTTTTATGCGTAGTATTACCGCGTGACAAGCGGTTTTACTGTGACGGCGTCACATAATTTGAGAAAATCGGCTTCGAGGCAGCTTTTGGAGCACAAGCCCTTTGTGGTTGTTGACAGAGAAAAAAATATAGGTATAATAAAAGCAAAATAATAAGATTCATTCTTGCATTTGGAGAGTTGGCGGTATGCCAAAATACGCAGAGGAGATATTGGCCGCCGCAACGGAGCTGCAGCAGCATCCCAAGGCGGAGCAGGTGTTCCTGGAGATGAAAAGGGAGCATCCCAGCATCGCTCTGGGTACGGTATACCTGCCCCCCATGCCGGGAGCAGGAAAAGACAATCTTATGGAGGAGAAGTATCATGAACGCTAACGTATCTCTTCGGCTCAACGAGCAGATCAATAAGGAGTTCTACTCCGCCTATCTGTATCTGGACTTTGCCAACTACTACGCCGCCGTCGGACTGGACGGCTTTGAGAACTGGTACCGGGTACAGGCGCAGGAGGAACGGGATCACGCCATGCTGTTTTATCAGTATTTGCAGAATAACGGCGAGGACGTCACCTTTGAGGCTATCGCAAAGCCGGAGTGGGAACGAGGCGACCACATGGCCCCGCTGAAAAAAGCACTGGAACACGAGATGCTGATCACCGCCAGCATCAATGCCATCTACGCCGCCGCATACGAGGTCAGGGACTTCCGCACCATGCAGATGCTGGACTGGTTCATCAAGGAACAGGGTGAGGAGGAGAAGAACGCCGCTGACCTCATTACCAAGATGGATCTGTTCGGCGGTGACAGCAAGGGGCTGTATATGCTAAACAGCGAGCTGAAGGCACGGGTCTACACCGCGCCCTCGCTGGTGCTGTAAGCCCCGCGTGTCTGCGGGCTTTCGCATCAGGCAAAAGGCAGACTACATACAGGTGGCCTGCCTTTTCTTCCACCAGACGGTTAGAAACGACTAACTGTGTATAAAACAGAAAGGACTTCAGAACTTGAACAAGGAAAAGGAGATCGAAACCGTTACCCTCATGGTGCGCCGGTATTGTTGTGGCGTGCATGGGACAAGGGGCGAGGCGCTTTGTCCGGCGTGCAATGCACTGCTGGAATACGCCAGAGAGCGGCGGGACAGATGCCTGCACGGGAAAATTTAGTGGCACTTTGAATCCTTTCCGAGAGGCACAATGGCGTTTCTTACTACAACTGCATCGGCACTGTCTCTTTTCTCACAGCTGCTTATGCTTCTGTCCCGGATGGCGAAGCTGTTCGGCGTGTTTGCGTAAGGAAGGAGGCGGCTCATGCAGAGTATAATAAATAAGCAGCGCCCGCCGGGAGATCTCCCGGCGGGCGCTGCTGTGTTCAGAGGAACGTTATTTTTCTTGCCTTACTTTGCGGCATCCACCAGCACACCAACGTAGCCGGCAGTATCCACCAGCGTGGCACCGGAAACGGCGTCCACAGCCTTTTCATCTTTGCTCAGAGCCTCGGCGTCGGCAATGCTCATGCCGTTCACGTGGTTCTGGATGGCGTCGTAGTTGGCATCCAGCGAAACGGTGGAACCAGCCTTTTCGGCCATCATCTTGCTGTAGTAATCGGCGTTGACCCGCTTGGACATCAGCACCTTGCCCTCGGCGTAGCCTGCGCCGAAGTCAGAATCGGAGTTGGGCACGCCGACGACCCCGGCGTCCGAACCGGCAAACTGGAACTCGTCAATGTAGCTCAGCACGATGGTGTCCCCGGCGGTGGCGACAGCGCCGGAGGTGAAGCACTTGGTGCCGTGTGCGGCCCCATAGACCACATTCAGCTTCAGGTCCTCGGAGCTGCCGTTGAACTCCACGGCCTGAGTGGTCTGGGCGTTTTTGGCGGCATCCACGATGGCGGAGAGATAACCGGCGGTATCCACCAGCGTTGCGCCGGAGACGGCGTCCACAGCCTCGGCACCCTTGGCGGCCACATCCTCCAGCTCGGAGATGGTCTTGCCGACAGCAAAGTTCTGGATGGCGTCGAAGTTTGCGTCCAGAGCGACCGTGGAACCGCCCTTTTCAGCCATCATCTTGCTGTAATAATCGGCGTTGGCCCGCTTGGACATCAGCACCTTGCCCTCGGCGTAGCCTGCGGCAAAGTCGGAGTCGGAGTTGGGCACGGCGGTCACGCCTGCATCGGTGCTGGTGAACTGAAAATCGTCGAGGTAGGCGGCGAGGATGACGTCATCCTTCACCACAGCCACCGCTTCGGTGAAGCACTTGGTGCCGTGGGCGGCAGCATAGGCCTGACCGATCTGGATGCCGCCTTCCACCGGGACGATGGCGGCGGGCTCAGCGGGGGCTGCGGCAGCAGAGTCGGCGGGGGCTTCTTCGGCCAGCTCCACACCCAGTGCGGCGGCAACGGCCTTCCGGACGGCCTTGGTGGTCACCGTGGCACCGGCAACGCCGTCGATGGCGGGGCCGTTGGCGGCCACGACCTGCTTGGACAGCTCTTCCAGTGCAGCGCCGCCGATGCTCTCGGTCTCCTGTGCGCCTTCCAGCTTGCAGTCGGTAACGGTGCCGTTGGCATCCACGGTCAGGGTGGCGGTGACAGCACCGCCAAAGCCTTCGGCAGAGCCGGTCTTAGTCACACCAGCGGCGGTGGAGCTGCTGCCGCCGCCGCAGGCGGCCAGAGAGACGCCAACAACGAGGCTCATGGCCACGGCAGCGCTCAGTTTGCGGATGATCTCCTGTTTCATGGGTCTTTCCTCCAGAGAAAAATCGGTTTGTGTTCGGTCCCCAGAAAAGGTCATATCTTTTCAAGGATGTTTACAAAAAATAACATATTTTGTGAGGTGCTGTCAAGAGATTTTAGCACAGACTTCGTGAAGAATGATAAATTGGTGTCAATTTGTGACGCTGACGGTATACGAAGCGAACGGACGGTCTACGCTGTTAGTAATTCCTGAATGGAAACCAAGCAAGCAGTTTTGCCACTTTCAGTCCCAGTTAGTACTTCAATATTACTATGTTTTGGAAATCGGCACAACCATATAACCGTCTTTGATGAAACTATTTTTGTTTCATCGATGACATTGTACCAGCAAGCAGTGCAGACGTATATACATCTGCTTATTTTGCGTTGCAAAACGCTTGCTGGAGAATGCCCCAAGCCCCTTTAATCTGCATTTTCCAATGCAGGCTGCGCATCCCTTCGGGACGCTTTTTACCCCGTGATGTGCTCTGGGTCGTTCAAAACTTGCATGAGGTGAGAAGCGGCTTCTGCAAGAGAATCGTACTTCATCTGTTCAGGAACAGGCGCATCCAGAAGCGTAATGCCCCATTTCTGCATACATTCCGCAAGCTCCTTCTGCGCCAGCAGTGCAGCTTCCCGGCGCATTTCCGGGGAAGTGTTTCTGTCCAGAACGTAGGCAGTATTAAATCTGCCGTTGCGATCTTCCGTCAACTGCACCATGGAGTAGTGTTCCTCCCAGTAGTGGCAGTACCAGACTCTGCCGCCGATGTTCGCCATGTCATGATGCAATTCTTCTTCGCTGCTCCATTGCGGAGTTTCGGACAAAATGCGCTCCAGTTCCGAAAGAGCCTGCTGTTCTTCGTCCGATAACTTCTGACGGTGACATTCACGGTATAGGTCGTTCTGCCAATACGGACTCAGCTTTCCATTCCGGGCATCTTCCGTTGCATCTTCGATATTGGGTAGAATTGTCATGTCGTTCACCTCAAACACTCACTGTTAGCGTTATGTACACGCTTATAGTGTTGATTATAGACTATTTGAGGGCAAAAAGAAAGAGCGTCAGCACGTTTGCTGGCGTTCTTTGACATAGGTGTTATTTTGTAATATAGGGAATGTTGTCGGTGTATGCATTCAGAATGTCAATGGCTGCTTTCTTCTGCCCCGGTGTGAGCTGGCTCAGCTTTCTGCTCAGTTCGTCATCTGCCACATGGGATGCGGATGGAACGGAATCCCGGATCAGCACATCAGCAGATACGTCCAACACCTCTACGATTCGGATAAAGGTTTCCAGTTTGGGGATTTTTACTCCGCGCTCTAAATCTCCAACATAATTTGCCGACAAATCGACCCGTTCTGCAAACTGTTCAATCGTCCAGCCTTTTTCCTTGCGCTGTTCTCGTATTCGTTGACCCAAAAGCGTATTCATAGCGACCTCACATTCTAATTGTGTTTGTTACACACAAATAGCATACCTATCGCAATTTTTGTTATACACAATCCAATAGCGTTTACTCAACGCCATCTGGATACTTTTTGGACGAAAAATTTTTGTGCGTATCTTTGGTCAAAAAAGCAATGGTCTTTTGGGACGGTACATGGTACAATAGCAAACGTTGTGCCCCTTGGCACATGAACGAAGGTAAAAGGAGCTGCTGAACATGGATACGATCTATCTGCTGCCCGGTGAGGAACGCTGTGTTGATTTTCGAGATGCCAATGGAGTCCCGAAGGTACACTACACCTACTGCTCTTTCCGTGGCAGGCTTTTCAACTGCACCTGCTGCACAAAGGATGAAGCCCAGCGGCTGTGTGAAGATTGGCTTATAAAACAGGACCGCTGCTATATAAACTAAAAAAGCCGTCGAGGACGCTTCCCAAGTAGGAAAGCTCCTCGGCGGTATTCGTTTATCGAGTCTGGGTTTTCTCGGTGGTGTCCTTTTCGTCTGCAAAAAAGCGTTCTACGTTTTTCTGCGCACGAACCAGTTCTTGCATCTCGTTCCGTGCCTTGCGGTAGTCCGGGTAGGCGGCTTTCTTCTTGGTCAGCAGTTCTGCAAACTCCGCATCCAACTCCTTGACCTTCGGCAGCTTTTGCAATCCTGCCTCGTCAAAGGCAGCCTTCGCCGCCTTGTGCAGGGTGATCTCCTCCCGGTGAGCTTCCAAAAACTTTTTACTGTACCCCGACTTGCGGTAGGCATCATAGACCGGGCGAGTCTTGGCATAGTTGATAATGTGGGTTTTCCGGACGGCGATTTCGGCCAACCTCGTTTCCGCCGCCTTGATGGAATCGCCCATGGCATGATAGCGTTCCGTTGCCGCCACTGCACGTTCCCGCAGTTCCTCGGCACTACTGATCTTCTGCTCCTGTAAAAATAGCAGCGTCTTGGACATCTCCTTCAGGTTGAACTTGGTCGCCCACCTTTTGTAGCCGACACTTTTGCCCTCTGCCATTTTCCCCTGAATATCCACCAGCAACTGGAAGGGCTGTTCTTTGGGCAGCTTTCTCTGGTACGGCTGGTGTTTCGCTTTGCCCTCTAGCACTGCCTTGATTTCTTCCTCACTGTACCCGGTGCCCAGAGTTCGGAATCGAATAAAGCGTTTCTGCCCCTTGCCCTTTACCGCCGTGTGCTTGCCACGCTTCGCCTCATATCCCTGCTGCTCCAGCTTTTGCAGAAAAACTTCAAAGTCCTTCGGCTTTTCCGCAAGGATGGTGTCGATGATTCCACACAGGCGGTCACGGTTGCTCTCCTTTGGAGGATAGAGAACACGCTTCTGCCGCTCCCGGTAGGGTTTCTTCTCAATGACGGACAACTGGTGTTCTAAGCAAATCAGGTCGCTCAACCGCTGCACTGCCAACGCCGAAAAGAAAAAATCCCGGAACTTTCTGCTGCCATCCAACGCTGTGGAGTTGAAGATCATATGGTTGTGGATGTGCTGCCGGTCAGTGTGCGTTGCCACTACAAAGGCGTGCTTGCCCTTGGTAAAACGCATGGCAAGTTCGTAGCCCACCTTGTTAGCCTCTTCTGCGGTGATCTCACCGGGCCGGAAGGACTGCCGTATCTGATAAGCGATCACATCGCTTTTCTGCCTGCGTCCGTTCACAAGGTCGTACTGCCGCTTGGTGAGCATAAATTCTTCATCTGCCGTCAGGGCGCTGCAAGCATAGCTGCTAACATACTGCCCATGCTCGGTCTTGTCCGGGTTTTCAATATAGTCCGTGCGATTTTTCAGGCAGGCCGCAACGGTCATGCCCTTGTTTTTGTGCAGCGCAATCAGCCGTGTTGCTGCCAGCATCATCACCCCCTATTGCAAAGAAAAAATGCCGCCCGGAGGCGGCATTGAGATCATTTGGATATTTTTTCGTAATCGGCAGCACCCGCCAGATACATTGCCTTGTATCGGGCACATTCCAACTCGTTGCAGATTTCATCTAAGGCGAGATATTGATTCCACGCTTCTTTGCTGATAACGCTCTGCAAGGCTTCCTCAGCTGCTCGTTTGGCTTTTTTCAGTCGCAGATACTCTTCATCCTCACCCAGCATCTCAGAAAAAATCGTGCTGTTGTGTTCAAAATAACAATCCTCTATCCTCTGTTTGGGGTCGTCCGGCAGCATAGGGTTCATCAAGCGAACGTCCAGGCCGATCTTTCTGCCGTCGTTTGTGACGCAGAGCATATTGTCCACGGAGGCATCTACTGCACCGGAGTGGATTTCTGCAGCACGTTTGCTCAGTTCCTGCACCATTTCCTTTTGAATCTCGGACGGCTTTGCCACCACAGTTTCAAACTTTGCTTCGGGCACAGGCAGATGGAGCTGGTCGCTAGTTTTAATGTCCGCAACCTCCTTGAACATGGACATCAGTTCCGGGAGGTTGAAGAACTTGGCAAATCTCGTTCTCGCCCGATAGCCTGTACCTTCGGGCTGGACTTCGTCAAGAGGTTTTCGGTAATTTTTCTAAATTCATCAGGTTGTCCGCAAGGAAGCCCCTTGTGACCTCATGTCTGCACATATCCTTGAACATCTTTTCAATTGGCTTTTTGGCAGTTTCGGACTGCTTCACACACACAATAAAGGTGGTCTTGCCAATCTGTACCGAATAACTCGAATTCTGATTTTCCATTCAATTCCTCCTTAAATCGTCATTTTCCCAATTTGGCTGGCAGACTGGCAACTGTGGGTGTACCATGATTTTCTTGCCAGCCAAATTTTTCTGCCAGTCAAATGGCTTATTCCATCCAAAAGACCTTTTTACGGCCTTCCACGATCTTGCTTTTCAGGGCATCGCCCAGTTCCCGCTTGGCATCTCGGACAGTTCTGCCGGGGATGCCCCTTTCCAGTGCAGCCTTGTCGATGTCCTCGCTGAGCACCTGCTTTCCTCCGGCAAGCAGGGTGCAGATCAGGTCTTTGGCTTGCTGGGTCTTGGTTTCCCGCTGCGGCTCGATGCCGGACAGCATCTCGTCTGCGGTAATGTCGTACTCGCCGACCCAGCGGAAGCCACCCTCGTCCCCCAGAGAGAACGCCAGTGACGCTCCCGGCGGGGCAAGAGAACTTTTCTCGTGGGTCAAGATGCGCATGGTGGGGTCGTGCTTCAGCTTGCCGATGAACATGACGCTGCGCACGGCGGCAGCAATGTCGATGGAGCCGAGGCCCCGCTGCAAGCTCTGCATTCCAGCGGCCTTGTTCAGATGCCCAATCAGCAAAATAGCGCAGCCTGTTCGCTGCGCTACCTGTCCCAACCGCATGAAGATGGGCCGGACTTCATTCGCCCGGTTCATGTCCACATCGGCACCGAGATACGCCTGGATCGGGTCGATGATGACCAGTCGGGCGTTGTTCTCAATAATGGCTTTTTCAATTCGTTCATCGGAGAGCGTCAACTGCACCTCGCTGTCGTCAATGACCAGCACCCGGTCAAGGTCTGCCCCGGCTTCGATCAGGAGGGGCTTGACCGTATCGCCCAGACCGTCCTCTGCGGTCTGGTAGATCACGTTGAAGGGTTCCATGCGCTCCATGTTGGGCAGCAGCTTTCCGTTGGTGCAGGCAGCGGCAAGGTGCATGGCAAAGTAGGTCTTGCCCTCGCCCGGATTGCCTTGTAGCACACTGAGTTTTCCAAAAGGCAGATACGGCTTCCAGAGCCATTCCACCGGGGTCAGTTCCACGTCGCTCATGCGGATAATCTTGACCGTTTCCGGTTTTGACGGCTCTTTCGGCACGATGCTTTTGAAATAATTGCGGTTCGGGATTTCTGCCCGGTGCACGAGAACTTCGTTCCAGTCTTTCATGCAGGGCTGGATGCGGGTCACGCTCACGGTGTCCGGCAGCAGAGCAGCCAGCCGCTTGCAGGCATCCTCTCCGGCTTTGTCAGCATCCAGACAGAGGAACACCCGCTCCACGTCCGGGCGTTCAGAAAGAAATTGCCGCAGCGCCTTGCCCGACACCCCGCCCAGCGACAGATAATTGTGCTGCTGCCAGTTTTTCGGGAACAGTTCGATGAAGGACAGCAGGTCGATGGGGGCTTCAAAGACCAGCAACTGTTTGCCGGTGCCACGATGGGCAAAGCCAAACGCCTTTTCTGCACCGGCTGCATCCTGCCGAAACTTTTCCCGAATCCCACGGCTGCTTGCGTAGCGGGGATGCCCGTCTGCATCCCGCCCCACAAAAACCACGTTGTGGTGGGAGGAATCCTCGTAAATATCTCCGGCGGCGATGAAGAAGTTCACCAGTGATGGACTGAGTTTCCGCTCCTGCGTCAGGTAATTCAAGATGTTGGCGTTGGTGACGTTCCGCAGCGGCAAACGAAACGCCGGAGAGGGGGCGGGGTCAGCCTCCGGCTGGGCTTTGCCCGGCTCTCCGGTCAGCATCTGCACCGCTTCGGGGAAGGACTTGCCGTAAAATTCCATCACAAAATCCACCGGAAAGCCACCCTTGCTCTGGCTGTGCCGAAACCATTTGTTTCCGCAGACGGTCAGACTGTCGTGGGCTTTCCAGCGGTATTCTTTTCCGCTGCGCACCAGCGTTTCGCCCTGTGCCCGGAGAAATTTTTCCAGATCCACCGCATTAGCTTTGTCAATCTGGGCTTGGGTGTAGGTCATGCTGCTCCCTCCTTAAAGCTCCTGTGTGTGATTTTTCGCTTCCGTTTTCTTTGTGGTCTGCGCCGCCTTGGCTTCTTCCAGCTTTTTCAGCACTGATTCCTTCTCCGGGGTCTTGCCGCCCGGTGCGGAAAGCTGCTGCTTATTCAGCACCATGTCGATATACTTGCGGATATTTTTCAGTGCGGAGACGTCCGGCTGCAAGGTTTCCAGTTGGGTGTGCAGCTCTGCGCTGCCGGATTGCAGTGCAGAAAATTCGGCATTCAATGCCGAAAAATCTACCGCTGTGCTGCCGTTCAGCTTCATCAGGGTGCGGACGGCTTTGTTGAACGTGTCCAGTTCCTCCTTGTGCTGGGCGGCGTAAGCGTCCTTGGTCAGCTTGAAGTTCTTCTTCATAAAGGCATCATGGAGGGGCTTCAGCTTGGCATGGACGGCGGCAGCGTCCTTGATCTGGGCAACTGCCCGCATACGGTTTTCGTTCTGTTTCAACTGCTTGCGGAGAGGAGCGGCGGTCTGGTTCAGGTTAGAAATTGCGGTATCCAGATCCTCGATGGTGTTCAGAGAATGGGCTTTCAGGTAGTCCACCGCTTGCCGAATCTCCTCAAAGTCCCGGACAGTGCATTTCAGTTTTGCCTTGCCAGACCAATCGCTGCGCTGCTCGTTGCAGAGATTGAAGTAGTCCACCAGCAAATCAGAAAGCGTGGGTTCTTTTGCTTTTTCT
>NZ_JAFREF010000010.1:0-109636 GCF_017377665.1 Faecalibacterium sp. Marseille-P9590 | reverse complement strand
TGATGAGCTCAAAACCGAACTCCTCGGTGATGGCGAAGTGGCGGTCATAGCCGGGTACCGGGCAGAGGAACTTGCGCTTCTCTACCTGAGACCAGGGACAGGGAGACTCGGGGAAGCCGAAGCAGTAGCCCATAGAGATGAGGTTGTACATGATCTGCAGGCTGGAGTTGCCGCCCACAAAGACTTCCTCAGGCTTGACACCCATCACGTCGCCGAACAGCTCACGGGCCTCGTGCAGGCCCTCAAGGTCGCCGTAGTTGCGGGCATCGGTGCCGGCGTCGGTGGTGTAATCGGTCATCTGCAGCAGACCCATTGCCAGGTCCATCTGGTGAGGGCCGGGCTTGCCACGGGCCATATTCAGCTTCAGGCCCATTGCCTGAAATTTCTTGTACTTTTCTTCCAGAGCTGCCTTCTCAGCAGTCAGTTCGTCGCGGGTCATCTCAAAATAATTTGCCATAACACACACTCCTTTATCGTACTTTCTGTTTCCCACAAAATGTCCGGCGCTGCCATCCGCAGAGCAGTCCCATGCCAGTGGACCGTCCCGGTATTCCCCTCGCAGTTCCAGACTTTTATAGTTTACTACAAATTGGTCTCGGAAACAAGTCAGATGGCACAAAAAAGCCCCGCCAAAAAGCAAAAAGCTTTCAGCGGGGCTGCTCTTCCCTACTGTGCGCTGACGCTCAGCTCAGGGAAGTCTGACTCTTATAGCGCTTGCGCACCGCACCGTACTCCATGTGCGCTTCGCCGCCCTCCACGGTGTCCTCGTCGATGGTGACGCGGATGATGGTGGGGTCGTTCGGCACATCGTACATGATGGGCATGAGGATGTTCTCCATCACGCTGCGCAGGCCGCGGGCACCAGTCTTGCGCTCAATGGTCTTGCGGGCGATGGCATGGAGAGCCTCGTCGGTGATGTCCAGCTCCACATTGTCCATCGACAGCAGTTCTTTATACTGCTTGACCAGACTGTTGCGGGGCTCCTTCAGCACGCGCACCAATGCATCCTCGTCCAGGTCGTCCAGCACGGTGATGACCGGCAGACGGCCGATAAGCTCGGGGATGAGGCCGAACTTGACGAGGTCGTGGGGTTCGACCTTCCGCAGCAGGGCCTTTTCAGCCTCGCTGGAGTTATCCTTCAGCGCACTGCCAAAGCCCAGTGCGGACTTGTCGGTGCGGCGGAGGATATACTTATCCAGACCGTCGAACGCACCGCCGCAGATGAAGAGGATGTTGGTGGTGTCGATTTGGATGAACTCCTGCTGGGGGTGCTTGCGGCCGCCCTGCGGGGGGACATTGCTGACGGTGCCTTCCAAGATCTTCAACAGAGCCTGCTGCACACCTTCACCGCCCACGTCGCGGGTGATGGAGGGATTCTCACTCTTGCGGGTGATCTTGTCGATCTCATCAATATAGATGATGCCGATCTGAGCCTTCTGGACGTCGAAGTCTGCGGCCTGGATGAGCTTGAGCAGGATGTTCTCGACGTCCTCGCCCACATAGCCGGCCTCCGTCAGGGTGGTAGCGTCTGCGATGGCGAAGGGAACGCCCAGCATCTTGGCCAGCGTCTGGGC
Source organism: Faecalibacterium sp. Marseille-P9590 (assembly GCF_017377665.1). Lineage (NCBI taxonomy): Bacteria > Bacillati > Bacillota > Clostridia > Eubacteriales > Oscillospiraceae > Faecalibacterium > Faecalibacterium sp. Marseille-P9590. The sequence continues at coordinate 108,062 of NZ_JAFREF010000010.1, read as the reverse complement.
CAGCAGGGTCTTGCCGACACCGGAGGGTCCCAGCAGCAGGACGTTGGACTTCTGCAGTTCAACGTCTGCGCCCTTGCCGCTCAGGATGCGCTTATAGTGGTTGTAGACCGAGACAGCCAGCACACGCTTGGCCTCGTCCTGACCGATGACATACTGGTCCAGACCCTCCTTGATCTCTGCGGGGGTCTTGATATTGATGGCGAGATCATCTGCGGGCTGGATACGCGCCCGGCTGGCGCTGCCGCGGCTGGGGCGGGAGCTGTTGCTGCCCGGATGATCCGGCTTGTCCGAGAGCAGGTCGGCGCAGAGGCCGATGCATTCGCTGCAGATGTTCACGCCGGGGCCGATGATCATCCGCTCCACTTCGTCCTGATGTTTGCCGCAGAAGCTGCAGACCAGATCCTTTTCGTTTTTATCTCTGCCGGAATTGTTATTAGCCATAACCGTTTTTCCTTATCCTGGGTGTATTGCTTTCTGCCGCTCAGCGGTGGGTGATGACCTCATCAATGAGGCCGTATTCTTTGGCCTCCTGCGCAGAAAGGAAGTTGTCGCGCTCGGTATCCTGCTCCACCTTTTCCAGCGGCTGGCCGGTGTACTCGCTGAGCAGCCGGTTCATCTTGGCGCGGGTGCGGATGATGTGATCCGCGTGGATCTTGATGTCGGTAGCCTGTCCGGACAGACCGCCGCCCTGACCGCCTGCAATCAGCGGCTGGTGGATCATGATCTCAGCGTTGGGCAGAGCGAAGCGCTTGCCCTTGGTGCCGCTGGCCAGCAGGAATGCGCCCATCGAGGCAGCCATGCCCATGCAGATGGTGGAGACATCGCACTTGATATACTGGATGGTATCGTGGATGGCCATACCTGCGCTGATGGAGCCGCCGGGGCTGTTGATATACAGGCTGATGTCCTTATCGGGATCCTGCCCTTCCAGATACAGCAGCTGTGCCACGACAAGGCTGGCAGAGGTGTCGTTGACATCCTCGCTCAGCACAATGATGCGGTCGTTCAGCAGACGGGAGAAAATATCGTAGGAACGCTCCCCGTGCGCCGACTGCTCGACAACGTAAGGAACAAAACTCATAGGGTTCGCCTCCTGAATGAAAATTATTGTATTTGCAAAATTGACCGATACGGCAAGCGCACATGGGCCGTAGCCGTATCGGTCAATTTCAACAACCTTAGCTTACAGAGCCGGAATTACTCCCTGCCCTGTGTGACCTTGTGCGCCAGAATTACTGAGCGTCCTCGGTCTTCTCGGCCTCAGCGGCCTTCTCCACGACGTTAGCGTGGCTCTTGATGAAGTCAATAGCCTTGTTGATGGCCAGGTCGTGCTTCACCTCATCGACATTGATGAGCTCGCGGACCTTGTCCTCTTCCATCTTGTACTGGTCAGCGATGCGCTTGACCTCTGCGTTCAGCTCGTCCTCAGAAGCCTCGATGTTCTCGGCAGCTGCGACAGCCTCCAGAGCCAGACGGATCTTGACCTGCTTCTCAGCCTGAGGCATGAAGGAAGCACGGAACTGGTCGATGGACTGACCCATATACTTCAGGTAGTCCTCGAGGCGCAGGCCCTGCTGCTCCATGCGGAAAGCAAAGTCGTTGACCAGCTCGTCCATGCGGACATCGTACATAGCCTGGGGGATCTCAGCCTCCATGCCGTCGATGACCTGATCGACCAGAGCGTTCTCGACAGCCAGGTCATCCTGCTTGTCCAGCTGCTCCTGGTTGTTCTTACGGATGGAAGCCTTGAACTCGTCCAGAGTGTCGTACTCGGAGCAGTCCTTAGCCAGCTCGTCGTCCAGAGCGGGCAGCTCCTTGTACTTGACCTCGTGCAGCTTGATCTTGAAGACAGCGGGCTTGCCAGCCAGCTCAGCAGCCTGATACTGCTCGGGGAAGGTGACGTTGACGTCGAACTCCTCGCCAGCAGCGTGGCCGACGATCTGATCCTCGAAGCCGGGGATGAAGCTGCCGCTGCCCAGGGTCAGGCTGTAGTGCTCAGCCTTGCCGCCCTCGAATGCGACGCCATCCACAAAGCCCTCGAAGTCGATGTCCACGATGTCGCCGTTCTCAGCAGCACCCTCGCGGGTCAGCTCACGGGCGTTGCGCTCCTGCACACGCTTCAGCTCGGCCTCAACAGCCTCGTCAGAAACAGTATGGACAGTCTTCTCAACGGTCAGACCATTGTATGCGCCGATCTTGACTTCGGGCTTGACAGCGACCTTGACGGTCAGGGTAGCGCCCTCAGCCTCGCTGGCGGAGTCAACGCTGACCTCAGGACGGCCGACCGGCTCGATGCCGGCAGCCTTGACAGCCTCTTCGTAAGCTGCGGGGAACAGCTCGTTGATGGCGTCGTAGGTAAAGACATCAGCGCCGTACATCTTCTCGATAAGAGCCTTGGGAGCCTTGCCCTTGCGGAAGCCCTGAACAGGGTACTTCTTGCCCTCCTTCTTGAAAACATCGGCAACTGCAGCCTTGAAAGCCTCAGCGTCGATGGAGAACTGCAACTCTGCCATGCTCTTCTCGAGCTTTTCGCACTTGATGAAATTCATTTGTGTATCCTCCACTCAAATATTCTATTGCGTTGGGGCAGCGGGAAAACTGCCGCCTGCAACCGCGCACCGCGTCCTTGCTGTTTGCGAAATGCGGGGACGCGCGCGCTCAAATTGGGTGCAACAATCGCGTCACAACCTATTATAGCACGGTCGTGATAGAATTGCCACCCCAAATTTTGACTTTTTGTCATTTCTGCTATTTTGGTCTCTGCCTCAGTTGATGCGGTAGGGGCAGAACCGCAGACCATCAGCGCTGACAAGCTTGTAGCGGATGCCGTCCACATCGCCCTGCACCGCATAGCGGATGGCATTGCCGTGCAGATGGCCGTAGTAGCAGGTCCTGATGCCGTAGGCTCTCAGCGTCGCCACGATCTCGGGGGCGCTGGTGCCGGTGTAGACCGGCGGGTAATGCAGGAACACCAGCTTTTCCAGCCCGGGTTCTGCGGCGTCGAGGCTCATCTTCAAGCGGCCTATCTCCCGATTCATCACCTTTTCGTCGTGAGGCTCCCCCACATCGAACAGCCAGCCCCGGGTGCCGCAGATGGCGTAGCCCTCCACAGAGTAGGAGTTGTTGTGCAGGATGTGGAGCGTATCGAAGCCCTCGGCTTTCAGGTAGGCGTTCATCTTGTTGGCGGTGGTCCACCAATAGTCGTGATTGCCCTTCATGATGAGCTTCTGGCCGGGCAGCTGCTGCAGAAATCCGAAATCTTTGCGGGTATCGGTGAGACGCATGGCCCAGCTGATGTCGCCTGCAAGGACAATGGTATCCTCGGGCTTTACGAGCTTGCGCCAGTTGGCCTCCAGCCGTTTCACATAGCCGTTCCAGCCGGGGAAAACGTCCATCGGCTTGGAGCCGCCCAGGGAAAGGTGGGTATCGCCAAGCACAAAAAGTGCCATAGTTTATTTACTCCTGTTCTGGTTTTCGTCATGCCTGACAGCCCAGTGCCACCTCTGCGATCTGAGCCGGGTCGATGACGGTGCTGAACCGCTCGGCCTTCTGCCGCAGGACGGCGAGACTTGCGGGAGCGGTGCGGCCGGTAGCCTCTTCCAGCGCCTGCATGGCCTCGAAGTCGTTATCCGGGGCAGTGTGGCCCAGAGCTTCCAGCACGCTGCGCGGGAACTTGAAGGGCGAGGCGGTGGAAAGCACCACCATCGGCACGCCGTCCCGTTTCTTCTGAGCGGCAACATGGAAAGCCACCGCCGTATGGGTATCGCAGAGGTAGCCGTCCTTCTCGTAGCGGGCGCGGATCTCCCCTGCCACCTGTTCCTCACTGCTCCAGCCGCAGTCGAAGCTCTCCTGAATGGCCTTCAGCGTCTCGGGACGGACGGTGTAGCGGCCCGTCTCGTTCAGGCTCTTCATCAGGCCGGCCACTTCGGCATCGCTGCCGGTGACGTGGTAGAGCAGGCGCTCAAGGTTCGAGGACACGAGGATGTCCATGCTGGGCGAAGTAGTCTTATAGAACTCCCGCTTTGCAGTGTAAGTGCCGGTGGAGAGGAAGTCGGTCAGGACGTTGTTCTGGTTGGAGGCGCAGACCAGCTTGCCGACGGGCAGGCCCATCTGCTTTGCATAGTAGCCGGCCAGAATATCGCCGAAGTTGCCGGTGGGGACGCAGAAATCGACCTTGTCGCCAAAGCTGATCTTTCCCGCCTTGAGCAGCTGGGCATAAGCGGCGAAGTAATAGACGATCTGCGGCACGAGGCGGCCCCAGTTGATGGAATTGGCACTGGAAAGGCGGATGTTCCGCTCGGCCAGTCTGGCCGCAATGGCTTTATCACCGAAGACCTTCTTCACGCCGGTCTGGGCGTCGTCGAAATTGCCGCGCACGGCATAAACGGCGACATTTGCACCCTCCTGCGTGGCCATCTGCAGACGCTGGATCTCGCTGGTGCCGCCCGTGGGGTAGAACACGGCGATCTCGACGCCCGGGATGTCATGGTAGCCGTCCAGTGCGGCCTTGCCGGTGTCGCCGCTGGTCGCCACGAGGATGAGGGTCTTTTCGGTGCGGGAGAGGTTCTTCTTTGCTTCCACGAGGAGTTTCGGCATCAGCTGAAGGGCATAATCCTTGAAGGCGCAGGTCGGGCCGTGCCACAGCTCAAGGGCATAGGTATCGCCCTCCACCGGGGCCAGATAACCGGCCTTGCCGCCAAAGGCCTCACCATAAGTCGTGCGAGCAGCCTCAGCGAGGAAGTCTTTCGAGTAGTCGGTCAGATATTCGCTGACGACGGCAGCGGCCAGCTCCGGATAATCCAGCTGGCACAATGCCTCCACGTCCACCTGCGGAAAGCTTTCCGGGACGAACAGGCCGCCCTCATCCGACAGGCCCTGTGCGATCGCCTGAGAGGCGGTCACAATGCGGGAATGGTCTCTCGTGCTGAAAAATTTCATCGTTATCGCTCCTTTTTGCCAGAAGGCCCATCACTTGGCCTCGTCGTGCGGCAGCGGCCCAGAGCCTTTTTCTGCCTTTTCCCACCGGCACTTCCTGCTATTTCGCGCAAAAAGCACCCTTTATAATATGTACCATCCAGCGCCCGCTGTCAAGAGGGACGACTTCGGCCACGTCGAAACGCACCGGCTCGTCGCTCTGATGGGTGCTTTGGAGATACCATGCGGCGGATGCGATGATACGGCGCTGCTTGGCGGCGTTGACCGCCGCAGCGGGGGTATCCAGAGAGTCTTTGGCGCGGGTCTTTACCTCGCAGAACACCAGTGTTCCGTCCGGTTCCCGTAGGATGAGGTCTATCTCCCCCATCCGGGTGTGATAATTGTGGGTGATGAGGGCCGCGCCCTGTTTCTCGTAGAAACGCGCGGCGGCTGCTTCTCCCCTGCGGCCTGTCTCGGCCCGGTCCATCACTTGCCCTCGGGCCAGTAGCCCTGCTTTTTGAGGAAGCTGCGGCGGTAGAACGGCTGAATGCCGTACTGGGCAATGAGCTCGTAGTGGAGCTTGGTGCCGTAGCCCTTGTGCTTTGCCAGCTGATACTGGGGGTACTGCTTGTCCAGCTCCAGCATATAGCGGTCACGGCTGACTTTGGCCAGAATGGACGCTGCGCCGATGCTGGCGCTGGTGGCGTCGCCCTTCACCACCGGCTGTGCGGGCATGGTCAGCCCGGCCGGGATGCGGTTGCCATCCACAAGGACGAGGTTCGGCACGATGTCCAGCCCCTCCACGGCCTGACGCATCCCGCTCATGGTGGCATTCAGGATATTGTCGCGGTCGATGATGTCGGGGCCGACGAAGACGATCTTGTAAGCCAATGCCTTTTCAACGATTTGGTCGAAAAGAGCTTCCCGCTTTTTCTCGCTCAGCTTCTTGGAGTCGTTGATGCCGTAGACCGGAGCCTCCGGGTCAAGGATGCAGGCGGCCACACAGACCGGGCCGCACAGCGGGCCGCGGCCTGCCTCGTCTACGCCCGCAAAACAGCCGTACTGTGCCCGGATGTCGGCATCGTAGGCGTAGAGCGGCGCGGAGATCTCCTCATCCGTCCGGCGCTTCATTCCTCATCCTCCTCGGCAAAGTCGGCCATGTCGTCCCGCTGCGGCGGGCGTTCGAGGGAGATGCGGCCCCACTTGCAGGCGCGGAACTCATCCACCAGCATCACGGCACAGCGCTCGGTGTTCACCTCGCCGCCCCGCACCAGCAGACCGCGCTTGCGGCCGATGGCTTCCATCAGCTCGTAGGGCGGCAGAGCCAGCGTCTCGGCATCCAGCTTGTAGCGCTGGGCCACGAGGTCGGGATAGTTGCGGCGCACCTCATCCAAAAGGTTCATGGCCAGCTCCTCGACATCAAGGATGTCATCCTTGATGGAGCCGATGAAGGCCAGATTCGAGGCGATGGTCTTAGAATCGAACTTCTTCCAGAGCACACCGGGCATATCCAGCAGGTCGAACTTTTCGGTGCTGACCCACTGCTTGCCCTTGGTCACGCCGGGACGGTCAGCCGCCTTGGCGCGGGCAGAGCCTGCGAAGGTATTGATGAAGGTGGATTTGCCCACATTAGGGATGCCGCAGAGCATGACCTGCGTCTTGGCACCGGCCATGCCGCGGTTCTGGCGGCGTGCCAGCAGGCCGGACAGTTCCTTTTCGATCGCGGCCTTGACAGCGTTTGCGCCGCCTTTCTGCTTGGCGCTGATGGCGACACAGCCCGCGTCTGCCTCGTGGAAGTAGCGTATCCACTCTTCCGTCACGGCGGGGTCGGCGAGATCCGCTTTATTCAACGCATAGAGCTTGGGCTTGCGGGCCGTGATGCGCTCGATCTCCGGGTTGAGGCTGGACAGCGGGATGCGGGCGTCCAGCAGTACAAGGCTTGCGTCAACGTGCTGGATCTCCTGCTCCATCATCCGCAGCGTCTTGGCCATATGGCCCGGGAACCACTGGATGGCATATTGGTTTGCAAACCGGGTGTCCTGATTGTTCATTTTACTACTCCAAAATCCGAAAAGGGCAAAAAGCAGAGCAGCACTTTGCCCAGTATATCCTGTTCGTCGATGCAGCCGACATAGCTCGAGCGGCTGTCCAGCGAGGCGTTGCGGTTGTCTCCCATCACGAACACCGTCCCCTCAGGCACAGTGTACGGGAACTCCACATCATAGCCCAGATAGGTCGGCTCTGCGATGTAATCCTCTTCCAGCACCTTTCCATTGACCTCTACCGTTCCGGTGGCATAGTCGATGGAGATGGTGTCGCCGCCTTTGGCGATGACACGTTTGACCAGGGGGCGGCCATAGCTGGTGTAGCTGTCCACGATGACCACATCGCCCCGCTGAGGCTCATAGCCTGCGCCCCAGACGACGAGTTTATCGCCGTTTTCCAGCGTAGGCACCATCGACTCGCCGTCCACCTGAATGATACGGAAGAAAAAGGAAAACACCAGCACCAGCACCAGCGCCGCCGAAATAAGCGCTTCGTACCATTCCAGCAGGCCCTGACCACGGACAGCAGGCTGTGACTGTTCCATATCCGATGCACCTCTTTATCCGGGCTTCTGCCCGTTTTTATTTTCTTTGTCTCTGCTCCAAAAGCGCCGTATAACAGAAAAAAGGGGACAAACGAGTTGTCCCCTTTTCTCCCGCTTTGAAACGGGGAATCATCAAATATCGCTCTTGACCTTGGCAGCCTTGCCGGTACGACCACGCAGGTAGAACAGCTTTGCGCGGCGGACCTTGCCCTTACGGACAACAGTGACCTTCTCGACGAAGGGGCTGTTGATGGGGAAGACACGCTCGATGCCGACGCCGTAGGAAACGCGGCGAACGGTAAAGGTCTCTGCGACGCCGCCGTGCTTCTTAGCAATGACGGTACCCTCGAAAGCCTGGATACGCTCGCGCTCGCCTTCCTTGATACGAACATCAACGCGGACGGTATCGCCGACGTTGAACTGGGGCTTCTCAGCCTTGATGCTGCCTTCAGAAATAATCTTCAGTGCGTCCATTTTGAATTCCTCCATTTGTTTTTAGACGTTCATACACGGCGGACTGCCGTCAGAGGACCGCCCGTTTAATGATATGTGTCATTAACCCCGCTGTGGTCTCAGCGGACACTAACGCCTTAATAGGATAGCACAAACCGCCCGTAAAAGCAAGCGTTTCGGGCAAATTTATGCAAAAATTTTCGCTCTGGCTTTGATAGACCGTTCTTACTCGAACTTCCGCTTATCTGCCGTCAGAAATTCGGTGCGCAGGATAGAGGCGTTCGCCGCCGGGACCCCGAATTTTGCTTCCAGCGCCGCCGTCAGCAGCGAGGGGTTCAGGTTCAGGTCCTGCGAGGCAGGCAGGCAGACCGCAAAGCTTACGTTCTCCCCTTCCGTCTCAAGCTCGAGAGTGGGGACATATTCCTTCATCTCGACCATCCTGACGCCGCGCTTGCTCTTTTTCTCCACCGGCACGCTGTCGAGGGAGTTGTACTGCGCAAGCTTTTCCGCGGCGTATGCCGGGTAGCGGATGCGGTAGCAGGCGTAAGCGATGGCGTCGGCCTTCATCTTCACCGGTTCCACGCGGTAGACCTCGATTCCGGCAGGCATGATGGCGTTCAGCGCCGTCTGCCACTGGGCAAAATCGGGGTTTTCGGCCTCGGTCTTGACATCCACGCACTCGCACTGGCTCTCCTGCCCCAGCGAGAGCGGGCAGGCAAAAGTCATATAGATGTGGGGATTAAAGCCCAGCGTATGCCACACCGGCAGGCCGCTGCGCTTGAGCACCCGCTGCATCACCCGCTGCATATCCAGCAGGGAGATGTAGGAGGCTTCGTTCATCTTCTTAAACGAGATCCTTACTGTAATCAAAGCACGGTCCTCCTAACAGATGGTTTGCGCCGCAGCCGTGGCAGGCACGGTTGCAGGGCTGAGTGGTCTGAGCCGCGAGGGCCTTGTTGTACTCCCGCACCAGATATTCGTGGGTGACGCCGTAGTCCATGTGGCTCCACGGGGTCACTTCGTCCAGACCGATCGCGCGCTGGCAGTAGAACTTGGGGTCAATGCCCATGTCCTCGAAGACCTGCATCCAGGTGTCGTACTTGAAGCACTCTTCCCAGCCGTCAAAATAGCAGCCGCGCTTGTAGGCCTCGAGGATGACGGGAGCCAAGCGGCGGTCGCCCTTGGCAAATACGCCCTCGAGGAAGCTGGTGGTGCTGTCGTGGTAGTTGACCTTGATTTTGCGGCTGTGGACGCTTTCGAGCAGGTGCTTCTGCTTGGCCTGCAGCATCTCTTCGGTATCCATCGGGACGAACTGGAAAGGGGTGTGGGGCTTCGGCACGAAGCAGGCGCAGCTGATGGTCACCTGCACGCCGCGGCCCTTGGCGTGCTTGGGATTGGAGTAGAACAAATCGACCACTTTCTGAGCGGTCTCGGCGATGCCCTCGATGTCCTCCATCGTCTCGGTGGGAAGGCCCATCATGAAGTAGAGCTTGACGGAGGTGTAGCCGTTGGCAAAGGCCAGCGAGCAGGTCTTTTCGATTTCGTCCCAGGTGACGTTCTTATTGATGACGTCGCGCAGGCGCTGGGTCCCGGCCTCAGCGGCAAAGGTCAGGCCGCTCTTGCGCACCTTGGTGGTTTTTTCAATGAGGCTCTGGGAGAAGTTGTCCATCCGCAGAGAGGGCAGCGAAAGGCTGACGTGCTCTTTCGGCGCCCACTCGTTCAAATCGTCCAGCAGCTCTTCGAGCTGGCTGTGGTCAGAGGTGGACAGGCTGGAAAGGCTCAGCTCCTCGTAGCCGGTGTTGGCGCAGAGGTCCTGTGCGGCCTTGTTCAGCAGGCTGGCGTCGCGCTGGCGCATGGGGCGGTAGAGGAAGCCTGCCTGACAGAACCGACAGCCGCGCACACAGCCGCGCAGCACCTCGACGCTGGCGCGGTCCTGGATGGCACCCACCATCGGGACGACGAAGTTGGTCGGGGGCGCAAAGTCGTTCAGGTTCTTGATGATGGCCTTGGTGATGACCGCCGGGATGCCCGGCTCGTTGGGAGTGATGGACTTGACGCGGCCATCGTCGTAGTATTCGATGTCGTAGAAAGCCGGGATATAGACGCCGGGGATCCTTGCAATGCGGAGCAGCAGCTCTTTCTTGGAGACGCCGCCCTCTTTCTTGGCCTTTTCGATTTCGGCGCAGATGCCGGGCAGCTGGTTTTCGCCCTCGCCCAGCTGGACGACGTCGAAGAAGTCGGCGATGGGCTCGGAGTTGCAGGCACAGGGGCCGCCTGCCACGATGAGAGGCCAGCTCTCGTCACGGTCTTTCGAGTAGAACGGGATGCCCGCCAGATCCAGCATGGCGAGGATGTTGGTGTAGGACAGCTCATATTGGAGCGTAAAGCCCACAGCGTCGAAAGCCGTGAGGGGGTCTTTGCTCTCCATCGTGTAGAGGGGCAGGCTCAGGCGCTCCATCTCAGCCTTCATATCCAGCCACGGCATAAAGGCGCGCTCACACCACCAGTTTTCGTGGCTGTTCAGCAGCTCGTAGAGGATTTTTTCGCCCAGAAAGGACATGCCCACTTCGTAGGTGTCCGGGAAGCAGAACGCGAAGCGGACGTCTACCTCGTCTTTATTTTTATAGACGCTGCCCGGTTCGCCGCCGGTGTAACGGCCCGGCTTCTGCACCCGGGACAGCGCTTCTTTCAGTTTCGGATCAAACATCAAGTTCCTCCATTTAACAACACGGATTGTATATTTATATATATTACCCTATTTGGGCGAAGATTGCAACAGACATCGCAGCATTTGAGCTCCATCCAGCGGTGGGACAGGCAGAAGGTTGAACGCCCCGGTGAGCAGATTGGCCGCAAGGAACGCACTGCCCCGGATGGTCGCACACTGCTCCATTCTCATTGCCCAAATGGCGGCCAAGAGGCCATTCATGCCCGGCCCGGCGGCAGCGAGCAGAAAGGTCTGACCCCGGGTGAGGGTCTGACCCCATGTCCGCATACAGAAACCGGTCATGGTCACTTCGATGACGGGAAAACGCCGGAACAGGAGCAGATAGACGAAGATATGCCCCATTTCGTGGAGGATAGCGGCGCACAGACCGATGCGCAGGAAGCCGCTGGCGTCGAACCAGAGCAGCAGATACAGCGCCCCGCAGAGCAGCAGCGGGTCACGGAACACCAGCGGCCCCAGCCGGACGAGCCGCCTCATGGCAGGCCCAGCAGAGCCCCCGCATCATAGCGGACGCCCTGTTCCAGAAGCTCAAAATGAAGGTGCGCCCCGGTGGAGCGGCCCGTCTCCCCCGCTGTCCCCAGCGGCTGACCTGCCTGCACCACCTCTCCGGCCCGAACGAAGAGGTATTGCAGATGGGCGTAAAGCGTCTCCTGCCCGCCGCTGTGGCTCAGGCAGAGGTAGTTGCCGTAGGTCGCGCTCCGCCGGGCGGCAATGACGACGCCGTTCATTGCGGCCAGCACCAGCGTGCCTTCCGAACATGCAAGGTCCGTGCCGCGATGGAACGCCTCTTCGCCGGTGATGGGGTCGGTGCGCCAGCCGTAGGCGTCCGAGACCCGCCATGCCGTCGTACCCAGCGGGAAGCAGGCCGTCTGCGCGGGCCTTACCCGTTTCAGCGAACAGCCCTCAGGCGCGGCTTTTGCGGCACAGGCCCGCAGAGCGGCCACGCAGAACAGGACAGCGCAGAACACCGCAAAAATCACCCATCCCTTTGTTTTATGCTGTCTTGTCCCCATCGGCGTCCCTCCTGTTTCCTGTACTGTATGCGGCAGGACAATATAAAATGCCGCCAGCCTTGCAGGCCAGCGGCATCGGGGATTATTTCAGGAAGTGCTCGAGCAGGCGGCTCAGCAGACCGGTGCGTCGGGGGCGGCTCTCGGTGACGACGATGGGCATCGGGGCGGGAGCGGCCTTTTCCGGCTGTACTGGCTGTTTTTCCGGTTCTACGGGTTGAGGTACTGCCTTTGCCGGTACGGCAGGCTTTTCCGGAGCCTTGACGGGCTGGGGCTTCGGCGTCTCGACGACAGAGGCCGGTGCAGGCGCTTTGTCGCGGGCCGTCCAGTCGTCGCGGAGAAGGTCGTACATTCCCATCTGGCTGTTCACCAGCGGCTCGCCGGGGGCGGGCTTGACTTTCTGGTAGCTGCCGTCCGGCTGCATCTCGCGGGCGTTGACGTTGTCGCTGAGCTGGAGGCGGAGGATGCTGTCGAGTTTCTCCTTCAGCACGGGGTCTTCTACCCGGACGCCGACTTCCACGCGGCACTCGGTGTTGCGGGTGAGAAAGTCGCCGGATGCGATATAGATGCGGGTGTTCACGCCGTCATAGAAGCTGTAGATTCGGCCATGCTCGAGGTAGCGGCCCACGAGGCTGCGGATGTGGAGGTTTTCGGTCTTGCCCGGCACACCGGCACGGACGCAGCAGATGCCGCGGACGATCATGTCGATGCGGACACCGGCACAGCTGGCTTCCTCGAGCTTTAAGATGATGTCACGGTCAGAGATGGAGTTGTTCTTCAAAATCATGGAAGCCGGGCGGCCCAGACGGGCAGCGTTGATGACCCGGTCCATCTCATCCAGCAGCACGCTCTTGAAGCGGAGGGGTGCCACCAGCATTTTTTCGCTTTCTTCCGTCAGTTTCTGCACGGCAAGGTTCTGGAAGACGTTGGACGCTTCCTCGCCGATGCCGAGGTCGGCGGTGATGAAGGAGTAGTCGGTATAAAGCTCACTGGTCTTCTCGTTGTAGTTTCCGGTGCCGATCTGGGTGATGTAGGAGTAGCCGTGGGCGCTCTTTTTGGTGATGAGAGTCAGCTTGGAGTGGACTTTGTAGTCGTCAAAGCCATAGATGACCGTACATCCGGCCTCTTCAAGGTGCTTCGACCAGTCGATGTTGTTCTGTTCGTCAAAGCGGGCGCGCAGCTCCACCAGCGCCACGACTTCCTTGCCGTTCTCGGCGGCTTCCACGAGGGCCTGTACGATTTGAGACTCGCGGGCCATGCGGTAGAGCGTCATCTTGATGGAGATGACGTCGGGGTCCTGCGCGGCCTTTTTCAGCATCGCAATAAAGGGGCGGATGGACTGGTACGGGTAACTCAACAACACATCGTGCTTTTCCACCTCGGCGGCAAGTTCATAGTCCTGCGGGGGCAGCATAGGCCGGGCAGGCGTATAGAACAGCTCGGGGTGGCCGTCGGACTCCATGCGGGAGGTGAGCTTGTAGAAGAAACTCAGGTCAAGAGGACTCTTCTGGACGAAGACCCGCTTGTGGGTCAGCTCGAGACGGCTGCAGAGCAGCTGAGCGACCTGCGGTGCGGCGGGGATGACCTGCAGACGGACGGCGGCCAGCTTGCGGCGGCGCTTGAGCAGATCGGCCATGATCTCGCGGTAGTCGATGTCATGGTCCATCATGCCCTCTTTCACGTCGATGTCGGCGTTGCGGGTGACCCGGAAGAGGCACTTTTCCTGCACGTTCTCCTTTCCGAAGATGAGGGCCGCATAATGGAGCACCAGCTCCTCCGTCAGGGCAAAGCAGGTCTCATTGTCCTTCCGGACGAAATGCATCCGCTCCATCTGGCTTGAGATGGGTACGATGCCGAGGGTATGCTCCGAGGTGTGTTTTTCGTGAAGGAGGACGCCAAGATAGATTTCCTTATTGCGCAGGAACGGGAACGGGTGGCGGCTGTCCACGATCTGGGGGCTGAGGATGGGGAAAAGCTCGCTCTGGAAATACTTTTTCCAGAAGTGCTCGTCCTCTTTGCTCAGCTTGTCGAAATCCACCTTGCGGTAGCCGCAGGCGGCCAGATTTTCCAGCGCTTTGGCGTAGTATTTGTCGCAGTCCTCCTGGAGCTGAGCGGTCTTGGGCATGATGGCGGCAAGCTGCTCTTCCGCCGTCATGTTCGTCTTGTTTTCCCGCTTTTCCTTCTTGCCGCGCATGAGGTTGGCGCGCTCCTGGAGCGAGCCGACGCGCACCATGAAGAACTCGTCCAGATTGGAGCCGTAGATGGCCAGAAACTTGAGCTGTTCGGCCAGCGGGACATTTTTATCCTTGCCCAGCACCAGCACGCGGCGGTTGAAGTCCAGCCAGCTCAATTCCCGGTTGATAAAAATGCTCTCTTCACTCATGATAACTCCTTTTTCCCGAGAAGGTCTCCCCTCTCAGCTCACATAGGCGAGGCCCTGCCATTCGTCTATCATATCCTGCGTAACGCCCGGCACCTGTGCCACCTCATCGAGGCTCTGGAACCGGCCATGGGCAAGACGATGTTCCAGAATGGCTCTCGCCTTCTTCTCCCCGAGGCCGGGCAGTGTGGTCATAGCGTCCACCCCGGCGGTATTGAGATCTACGCGGAAGGACTCCCGCAGAGGCTCGACCACCACTGACGAAGCCTGCGCCGGGGATGGCGGCACGGCATACCAGAACGCCAGACTGACAATGCAGACCGCCGCTGCTGCCGCCAGTGCCAGAAAGCGGCGCTCACCAGGGCTTAACATAGTTTCTCTCATTGTACTCGAAATCCTTCCAAAAAGAAAGTCTCCTGCGGAAAATTTGCAGGAGACTTTACACAATCTTTACGATGCGGCTTCGGCACTTCGCACAAGGCCATAGAAAAACTCTGCGGCTGCGCCGGTGTCGTGGTCGGTCAGGGTCGTCTGGCTGGCAGCAAGGCGCAGCTCCACCGGGGCATCTGCCGGAACGACGCTCTGCTTGGCCTGACGGACCAGCTCGAGCATCTGGCTGCACCCGGCGGCGACGGTGAGCTGGTCAGCCGTGCAGTTGACGGGCAGACAGACCGCGCCCAGCATAGCTTCCGCCGAGACGGCACCCGGTGTCAGCACCATGACATCCATGCCGGTGCGCTCCGAGCGCAGCATGGCGGCATTGTCCCCCAGTGCCTTTTCCAGCAAGGCCTGAATGGGCAGCTGCTGACGGTCCTGATAGAGCAGGATGCGCAGCACGTCCTCGCCCTTGACGTCGGCGGGACTGCACAGCGTAAAGGGGGTGAACTCCCGGCGCAGATGGCGCTCGAGGGCGGTGCTCATCCGCAGCACACGGGTAGAGCCGTCGGCCATCTGCAGCGCAATGCCGAGGCCCACAGCTGCGGGCAGCTTTTTGAAGATGGATTCCTCACAGCCCGCGAAGCTGCACAGCGGCTGGCCGCTGCCCTCCGAGAACCGGTAGGCCAGCGTACCGCCGCAGGTGAGCGCGGGCGCAGCAAGGCGCAGTCCACCCAGCACGGCGCGGACGGCCCGGGGCGAACGCTGGCTGAAGACCGTCAGCCTGCCGCCCCGGCTGGAAAACAGCTGGAGCACATCCCGCACGACCTGCGGCATGTTGCCGTCACCGGCCAAAAGGAGATGGTCCAGATCGCAGAGTACGAGCGTAGAATCGAGAAGTTTCGTCATACAGTCCCCCTCCTGAGCGATGCAATAAAGTGGGTGAAATACTCCGGAAGCTCCGAGTCGAAGCGGAGATGTTCCCCTGTGATGGGGTGGATGAAGCCCAATGTCTTTGCGTGGAGACACTGGCCGTGGAGCTTGGTGATGCAGTTGTGGGGGCCATACACCGGGTCGCCCGCCACGGGATGCTGGATGGACGCCATGTGGACGCGGATCTGATGGGTGCGGCCCGTCTTGAGGCGGCATTCCAGCAGGGTGAAGCCGCCGAAGCGCTCCAGCACCTTATAGCCGGTGTAGGCATACTTGGTGTGGGGCTCGCTGGCCGGGTAGACCGCCATCTTCTTGCGGTCGGTCTTTGAGCGGCCCAGATTTGCTTCCACGAAGCCCTCGTCCTGTGCAAAGCCGCCGTAAACAACGGTCTGGTAGGCGCGTTCCACGCTGTGAACCGCCATCTGCTGGGACAGGCCGATGTGGGTGGCGTCATCTTTCGCCACCACCAGCAGGCCGCTGGTGTCCTTGTCGATGCGGTGGACGATACCGGGGCGTATCTCACCGCCGATGCCCGAGAGGCTGCCCTTGCAGTGCCAGAGCAGGGCGTTCACGAGCGTGCCGTCCGGGTTGCCCGGGGCCGGGTGGACGACCATGCCCTTGGGCTTGTTCACCACCAGAAGGTGGTCGTCCTCGTACACGATGTCCAGCGGGATGTCCTGCGGCACAGCCTCGATAGGCTTTGCGTCAGGAATTTCCAGCAGGATGGTGTCCCCCGCCTTGAGTTTGAGGCTCTTGGCGATGCTTTTGCCGTTGCAGAGCACATGACCGTCAGCCACGAGGCCTTGCAGCGCACTGCGGGAAAGGCCGGTGTCCTCCCCGCTGAGGAAGCGGTCGATGCGCTGGCCTGCGGCCTCCGCTTCCACGATAAATTCACGCTGTTCCATGGTTTACTGCTCCTTCGAGGGCTTATCTTCCACTTCTTCCAGCAGGATGACCAGCACCCAGAGCGCTACACCGACGCAGACGAGAATGTCGGCAAAGTTGAAGACTGCAAAGTCGATGAACAGCGGGTTGATGTAGTCCACGACCTCACCGTTCAGCACACGGTCGATGAGGTTGCCGATGCCGCCGGCCAGCACGAGGATGAAAGCGATCTGCTGCAGGAGCTTGCCGCGGCTGCGGAAGAACAGCAGATAGGCTACGAGCAGCAGCGCGGCGCTGGTGGCGAGGATAAGGAAAAGCTGCTTTCCGCTCAGCAGGCTGAACGCCATGCCCTGATTGAGCACGAAGCGCAGCTCCACCACATGCGGGATGACGGTGATGGCCTCCACAGGGGCCAGATACTGGGTAGCCCAGAGCTTGATGGCCTGGTCGATGCCCACCAGCGCGGCCACACAGACCAGATTCAGAATGACATATGCCATAGTTTCTCCTGATTTTTTGAAAAAGGCGGCGCCCCCTTTTGCGCCGGGTGCGCCGCCAGAGATACAAAATGGTTTAGCCCTCCACAACAGCGGCACAGCGTGCGCACAGGGTGGGATGAGCAGCGTGGGTGCCGATGTCTGCGGAGTACTTCCAGCAGCGCTCGCACTTGTCGCCGGTGGCGTGTGCAGCAGCAACGCCCAGACCCTCGACGGCGCTGGCTGCGCCGCCTTCACCCTTGACCAGCTCCACATGGGAGACGATCATCAGGTCGGCCAGCTCGTCCATCGGGATGCTGTTGAGCAGGTCGTAGACGGCGTCATTGCAGTACAGGGTGACGGAAGCCTCGAGAGAAGCGCCGATCTGCTTATCTGCACGGGCCTGCTCGAGGACCTTCTTGACCTCGTCGCGGACAGCGATGAGCTGCGCCCACTTAGCCTTGAAGGCATCGTCAGCTGCGTACTGGCCAGCCTTCGGCATATCCTCGAAGACGACGTACTTGTTCATAGCCTCGGTCTTGGGCAGGAAGTCCCAGATCTCCTGGCTGGTGAAGCAGAGGATGGGAGCGATGATCTTGTCCAGAGCGACGAGGATCTTGTACATCGCGGTCTGCGCAGCCTTGCGGCCAGTGCCGTTGGTGCAGTACAGGCGATCCTTGGTGACGTCCAGATAGAAGTTGGACATGGCCACGACACAGAAGTTGTAGACAGCGTGGTAGACCTTGTTGAAGTCATACACAGCATAGCCAGCGTTGGTGTTGACGATGAGGTCGTCCAGCGCAGCCAGAGCCCAGCGGTCGATGTCCTGCAGCTGGTCGTCAGCCACACAGTCGGTGTTGGGGTCGAAGCCGTCGAGGTTGCCCAGAATGAAGCGGGCAGTGTTGCGGATCTTGCGGTAGGCCTCGCTCAGCTGCTTGAAGATGTTCTTGCCGGCACGCACATCGACGGTGTAATCGGAAGAAGCCACCCACAGGCGGATGATGTCTGCGCCGTAATCCTTGATGATCTCGCTGGGCTCGACGCCGTTGCCGGCGCTCTTGTGCATCTGCTTGCCCTGCTCGTCCACGACCCAGCCGTGGCACAGAACGGACTTATAGGGTGCGCAGCCCTTGCTTGCGACACTGGTCAGCAGGCTGGACTGGAACCAGCCGCGGAACTGGTCGCCGCCCTCCATATACATATCGGCCGGGAAGCGCAGCTCGGGGCGCTCTTCCAGAACGGCAGCATGGGTGGAGCCGGAGTCAAACCAGACGTCCATGATGTCGGTGTCCTTCGTCCACTCGGAAGCGCCGCACTTCTCGCAGACTTCACCAGCGGGGATGATCTGCTCAGCGTCGTACTTATACCAAGCGTCGGAACCCTCCTTGCGGAACAGGTCGCTGACGGCCTTGATGGTGGCGTCGGTGATGTGGTAAGCGCCGCACTTCTTGCAGTAGAAGGCCGGGATAGGCACGCCCCAGGTGCGCTGACGGCTGATGCACCAGTCGTTGCGGTCGCGCACCATGCCGTGCATACGGTCGTGGCCCCAGTCGGGCATCCAGGTCACGGTGTCGATGGCCTTGTAGACGTCCTCACGGAACTTGGCGATGGAGCAGAACCACTGCTCGGTAGCACGGAAGATGATGGGATTATGGCAGCGCCAGCAGTGCGGATACTGATGCTTGATGTGCAGCTGGCCCATGACAGCGCCGGCGGCGGTCAGGTCGGCCAGAATGGTCTTGTTGGAAGCCCAGACGCGCTGGCCTGCGTACTTGCCGGCCTGCTCGGTCAGATAGCCGCCGTCGTCCACAGGGACGGTGATGGGGATCTGGGGGTACTTCTGGCAGACGTTGAAGTCATCGACGCCGTGGCCGCCGGCGGTGTGAACACAGCCAGAGCCGCTTTCCAGCGTGACGTGGTCGCCGAGGATGACCCAGCCTTCCTTGGGCAGATAGACGTGGTTATAGCGCATCAGCTCGAACTCTGCACCGCTGACAGGCTCACCCACCACCTCATACTCGGTGATGTGGCAGGCATCCATGACGCTCTTGACGAGGTCAGTGGCCATGATGTGGAACTCGTCGCCGATCTTGACGAAGGAGTACTCGAACTGGCCGTTCAGGCAGATAGCCTCGTTGGCGGGCAAGGTCCAGGTGGTGGTGGTCCAGATGACGAAGTAGGTCTTCTCCATCGGGATGCCGTGCTTTGCCAGAACGCCGTTGGGGTCCTGAGAGACGTGGAAGCGGACGAAGATAGAGTCGCACTCGTCCTCGCCGTACTCGATCTCGGCCTCAGCCAGAGCGGTGCGGCAGTCGGGGCACCAGTAGACAGGCTTCAGACCCTTGTAGATATAGCCCTTCTTGGCCATCTCGCCGAAGATCTCGATCTGACGGGCCTCAAACTCGGGCTTGAGGGTCAGATAGGGATGCTCAAAATCGCCGATAACGCCCAGACGCTTGAACTGGTCGCTCATAATGTCGATGTGCTCGGTGGCGAACTTCTCGCAGATCTGGCGCAGCTCGAGCTTGGAGATGTCCTTCTTCTTCTCGCCGACGGAGGACAGGGCCTTCAGCTCAATGGGCAGGCCGTGGGTATCAAAGCCGGGTACATAGGGAGCCTGGAAGCCCTCCATGTTCTTCTCACGGATGATGATGTCCTTGATGATCTTGTTCAGCGCGGTACCCATGTGGATATTGCCGTTGGCATACGGAGGGCCATCGTGCAGGATGAACTGAGGTTTGCCCTCGTTGTGCTTCATGAGCTGGTTGTACAGGTCGTTGTCGTCCCAATCCTTGAGCATGACCGGTTCCTTCTTGGGCAGGCCGGCGCGCATCTCAAACAGGGTCTTGGGCAGGTTCAGAGTACTGTCGTACTGAGACTTATTCTTAGCCACTGGTTTTACACTCTCCTCTATTGGTTTTGCAATCGCAAATAGCGCAGCTACGCGCTTATTTTATCAAAACAGCTTTACGGCACACAAATGATGCCTTGCTGTCGATGCTTAGGGAATTATTCGCTGAAGTTCACGCCCTGAAAGGCAGCGTTGGGGTCTGCCGGGGGCGGGTCGAGCTTGAGCTGAGATTCGTCCTTCTCCCAGAAGTCCTCGCTGGCCTTCTCGGGGGCGGCGTCTTCCGTCTCGGCAGCGTCCGCAGCGGGTGCTGCTTCCTCGGTGGTATCGGCATCCTCGGTTTCGGGCAGCTCAGCCTCGGCATCCTGTGCGGGGGCCTCCTCCTTCTGCTGGAACTCCGGCAGACGGCTCAGGGACTCCACATGGGTGCGGTAAAGGTTCAGCACGTCGGACTTGAAACGGGTGACCTCGAGACGAACGCGGTCATACTCGCGCTCTTCGGCCAGCTTTTTGTCGTTGGCCTCGCTGATGATCTCGTCGGCGCGGTCGCTGGCCTTCTGCAGCAGCTCGTTGGCATCCCGGATGATGTCGTCGCCGCGCAGATTTGCACGGTGCAGGATGTCTTCGGCCTTCTGGTTGGCCTCGCGGATGACGTTTTCGCCCATGCGCTGCGCATTGATGAGGGCGCTCTTGAGCATATCGCCGTCTGCCTCATAGCTCTGCATATTGCGGCGCAGGGTCTCGTTCTCGGCAGTCAGGTCGGCTACCTGCTTGCGCAGGGCCTCCATCTGTTCCGCATCCTGCCCGAGCTGCTGTTCTACCTTATCCAGAAAGTGGTCAACATCCTCGGTACGGTAGCCGCGGAGGTTCTTTTCGAATTGGACAGAGCGCACGTCCTGCGGTGTCAGCATAATGATCTCCTCCATTTTATCCAGTTGTCCTTCTCAATATTGGAAGAACTCAATGATTTGTCGGTCTTTTTTGCTCTTGCCCGGCAGAGCTGTGAGGCGGAAGCGCCCTTTGCCCCGCACTGTGAACACATCAGATTCGTATACCGGCGCATGGGCGCTGGAAACGGGCAGATGGTTGATCTCTACCCTTCCCGCTGCCACAAGCTCTGCGGCCATGCCCCGGCTGCACCGCAGCATAGCGGCAAGTACGGCATCCAGACGCAGCGACGATACGGTCGCGGTCTGTAACCGGCGCTCTGCCTGCGCAAACTCCGGTACTTCGTCCAGCGCCAGCTGCTGAGCCGTCACCTCGGTGCGGCCCACACTGCGCAGCTCCTGACAGATAAGGGCTGCAGCAGGCTCCAGCGCGAACAGATAAGCGGTACCCGGCTCCTCCGGCGGCAGGACGATGTCGCCCAGCGCCTCACGGCGAAGCTCAAGTCCCATCAGACTGCCCAGATAATCCTTATGGACGGGCAGCTGCGCCCCGGCCAGCGCACGACACCTGAGCCGGACGCAGCAGACAGGGCTTGCAGGGTAACAGTCTTCCGGCTCGAGGCAGAGCACCCGGCGCTCGGCGTCGGGCCAGCCGCCCTCGAAGCGGCAACTTTCCTCCGGCGCACCGGCACGGTTGAGTGCCGCCTGCGCCAGCTGCTGTTCCCTGTCGCTCAGAAACGCCGAATAACGGGCGATGCCCCGGCCAAAAGCGGCGCGGGCCAGGTCCTCGACATGACGCATGAGGAAGCGTTCCTCATCGTTCTGCGCCGGGACGAAGCCCCGCACGGCACTTTGCTGGGTATCAATAGAACGCGCCATTGTTCTCCAGCTCGTCCAGCAGGTCGCCCATGATGTCAACATTGTAGGGAGTAATGATGAAGGTGCTGTTGGCCACCCGCTTGATCTGGCCGTTGTTGGCGTAGGCCACACCGGAGAGGAAGTCCACCAGACGGCGGGAAACTTCCTTGTTGGTGGATTCCAGATTCAGCACGACGGTGCGCTTGTTGTTCAGGTGGTCTGCAATCGTGCTGGCATCCTCGAAGTGCTCAGGCTTGACCAGAACGACCTTGAGCTGGGTGGTAGCATGGATGTTGACCACCTTGCCGTTCCGCTTGGGGGCTGCACCCTCTTCGGGCTCGTCCTCTTCCTCGTTGCCTGCGACGCCGAGACCGCTGTTGTTATTCACCATCTGAGGACCGTCGTCCATATACTGATCGTCGTAATCGTCCTCACTGCCGAAAAGCCCTTTTTTCAGGCTGTCCACAAAAGACATAGAAACTTGCTCCTTTCATTCGGGCAGCTCACGCTGCCTGGCACCCCTTTGTGAAAAAGAGTTGCTAATAGCTTTTTCTATTATCTGATTTTTTGCGTCAGATGTCAATAACTACAAAAGCTTTCCATCATACAAATTTTGTCCGGAGACGATGATCTCGTCGTAAAGGCGGACTTCGCTGACGGTTTTTGTCTTATCCGAGCTGCTGGGCATGACGATGCGGTACTCGCCGTCCGTCACCAGCGGATGGTCATTATCCACGGGGTCGATCTTGCAGAAACGGGCAAGATTGCCGTATTTGACATAGACGCCCGGGATGTAGTTCTCGCCCTGCGTCTCAGACTCGGTGCCGTCCTCTTTCAGGTAATGGATAGCGTCGATGGGGACGCGCAGGCCGGTGGTCTCGCCCACGATGATCTGGGCGCTGGCCCGGTTGAGCCGCAGCACATCACCGTTGATGATCTCGCAGGTGATGACGAAGCGGGCCAGACCGGTCGCTTCGTCGATGGTCACCTCGGAGACGGAGGCTTTGAGGGGCGTTTCCATCTGGCCGGGGAACTTTATCTTCACCGAGCGGGTCAGGGGCTTGCCGTTGTCGCCCAGCAGCTTCTCCCCTTCCTTGGCCGAACAGAGGCCGACATACCGCCACGCAAAGCCCGAGACGATCTTGCCCGCGCAGCCGTCCAGCGGCAGTTCGGGGTCAGAATTCAGATATGCCTGCAGGTCGGTGGTGTTCAGCGCGAGGATGTCGTCTGCCCCGGCGTTGAGCCGCCCGGTGGCAGAGCTGCGGATGAAGTAACCCGTCTGAGGGGCGGTGATCTGGGTCGGCTCTCCCAGCTGGGCCTGCACCTGCGCCGACTGCTCAGTGAGGGAGGCGATCTGGGCCGAGAAGTCCGAGACTTCACCCGTGATGACCCAGAGCTTGTTCTGAGCGAGGATGTAGTTTTCTTCGCCCTGGGCTGTCTCGTCGTAGGCAGAGCTGTCCAGCGCATCCATCATATCATAAAGCGCGGAAGCCCGCTCTTTTTTCAGAGAATCCAGCTGGGTGGCGGTGGTATTCTGAGAGCGCTGCAGAAGCTCGACCTGGTCGTTCAGGCTCGTGAGCTGCTGGCGGAGGCCCGCCTGCTCCGGGCTGCTGTAGATCTCCGCTACTGCAGCCCCCGCCGAGACGCGCTCGCCGTCGGCCGCGAGATAGCCCAGCGTTCCGCTGCCGGGAACATAGACCTCATCGAAGAGGAGAACTCCGTCGGCGTCCACCGTATCCGCCACGGTGGCAAGAAGTGCCGTCTCATAGGTGTTGGGCGGGAAGAGCACCTGCAGGGCCTGATAGCCCACATAGATGCCCGCCAGCACCACGACGGCGATGACGAAGCCTGCCAGCTTGCCCAAAGCGCTGGACGCGCCGGGATCAGAGCGTGGTCTATCCATCATAAAAGGTCACCCTTTCGCTAAAAATTCTTGGGTCAGCTGCACAGCCCGGGCTGTAACATCCGGCGCAGAGGCGTCCAGCCAGACCACGCCGTCCATATGGCGGAACCAGGTCAGCTGGCGCTTGGCGTAGTTGCGGGAGGCCTGCTTGAGCTTTTCGGTGCAGGCATCCAGCGGGGCCGTCCCCTCAAAATAGGAGAAGAGCTCCTTGTAGCCGATGGCCTGCGCTGCCGTGCGGTAGGTCTGGCGGTGGTCATAGACCAGCTTTGCCTCATCGAGGAGGCCGGCGTCCAGCATCTTGTCCACCCGCAGGTCGATGCGGCGGTAGAGCTGGGTGCGATCGGGAAAGTCCAGACCCAGCACCAGCGAACGATAGGGCCGCTCCGGCGGGAGTGACTGGGCTTTCTGCTCGCTCAGACGCTTGCCGGTGGCGCGGAAATGTTCCAGCGCCCGCAGGACCCGCACCTGATTGTTCGGATGGATGGCGGCGGCGGCTTCCGGGTCGGCAGCCTGCAGCTCTTTGTACATGGCCTCTGGGCCTTTTTCAGCCAGCTCAGCGGCCAGCTGTTCCCGCAGGCCGTCCGGCGTCTTCTCGGCGGCAAAGCGGACACCGTACAAAAAGCTCTGGACATAGAGGCCCGTGCCGCCCACGAGGATGGGCAGACGGCCCCGGGCGGAAATGTCAGCCTCGAGCGTTCCGGCCAACGTCACGAAATCCGCCACGCTGAAGAGCTCATCCGGCTCCAGAATATCCACCGCATGGTGCGGGACGCCGTGGGTCTCGTCGGGCGCGACCTTCGCCGTACCGACGTCTAATCCTTTATAGATCTGCATCGAGTCGGCGCTGATGACTTCGCCCTCGAAAGCTTCGGCCAGCGCCACGCCGAGAGCGGTCTTGCCGGTGGCAGTGGGGCCGACGACGGCCAGCACCGGATGCTTCTGATTTTTATCACACGATTCGGCCAAACTGCTTTTCCAGCTCCTTTCGGGTAAGTTTGAGAACGCAAGGGCGCCCATGGGGGCAGAAAGGCGGCACTTCGCCGGAAAGAATTTTTTCGGCCAGCGCCATCAGCTCCTGCGGCGAGGTGTGGTCGCCCGCCTTGATGGCGGCGCGGCAGGAGATGGAATGGAGCACCCACTCTGTCCGCTCGTTCAACGCGTCGCGGCTGCCGTGGGCCAGCTTTGCCGCCAGCTCGACCAACAGATCTTCGGCACTGCTCTGCTCCACATCAGCGGGGACCGAGCGCAGGCAGACCGAGCTGCCGCCAAAATCGCTCACCTCGAGGCCGGCGCTTTCCAGCAGATCGAGATTGGCCAGCAGAGCGGTCTTTTCCTCGGCGGAGAGCTCCACCACCAGCGGCTCCAGGAGAAGCTGACTGGGGACATCGCCGTAGTGGGCGGCCAGCTTCTCGAAGAGCTGGCGCTCATGGGCGGCGTGCTTGTCAATGATGCAGATCTCGTCGCCCCGCTCCGCGAGGATATAGGTGCGGAAGATCTCGCCCACATACCGCAGAGGCTCCGGGCCATCCTGAACGTCAAAGCCCAGCTGCTCCGGGGCTGCGCTCTGCTGAGGTTCATCCGAAGCCTCCGGCAGCGGCGGACGCTCCGGTTCTTCCGAGACAGGCTCCCACGCGGCCATGTGATCGCGAGTGACATCCGGCAGGTCGATGTCTGCCTCGATGTCCAGCTGTGACTCACTGGATGCAGCCCGGAAGGGCGGCGGCTCAAGGACACTTTCCTTCTGCGGCGGCTCAGGACTGTGAAGGGCAGCGTTCATCGGAAGAGGCTCGAAGGCCGCAACCGTTGTCCATGTGTGTTCCGATGCCGGCGCAGCCTTTTCCGGGGCTTTTACGGGCAGCGGGAGGATGTCCCGCTCCGGGGCAGAGGGCTGTGTCGTGCGGGGTGTCACAGACGCTGCCGGTGCCGCTGGGCGGAGAGGTTTTTCCTCCGGGTGCGGCAGGCTTCCCGGCTCTGCCTGACCCGAAATCACCGCCGAAAGTCCTGTAAAGTTATTGTTCTTTACAGCATTTTCTTCTTTATTTTCGCTATTTTCATGTTTGTTGGATACATTATTCTCTTTCTCACTGTCAAAGACGAACTGTCTCTCCCCTGTACCAGGCTGGCTCAGCGCCAGCTTGACAGCATGGTAGACGAGGTCGAAGATGTCGTTTTCCCGGGCAAAGCGGACTTCTGTTTTTGCCGGATGGACGTTGACATCCACAAGGTCGGCAGGCATCTCAAGAAGCAAGATCCCTCCAGGAAACTTGCCCTGCATCGTGGTACCCTTGAACGCCATCTCCATGCCCGCCATCATGGTGCGGTTGCGGACATATCGGCCATTGATATAGAAATACTGCATACTGCGGCTGGCGCGGCAGCTGCGGGGCTGGGTGATGAGCCCCCAGACCCGGTAAACACCCTCACGGTTATCAACCTCCACGAGGTCACGGCTGAACTCCCGGCCCAGCACGGCATAAGCCGCGCTGCGGAGCTGGCCGTCACCGGGGGTGACATACTGCAGTTTGCCTTCGCGGATGAACTTGAAGCTCACCTCGGGGTGGCTCAGGGCCACATGGCCCATGATGTCGGCCACGAAAGTACCCTCGCTGGAATCCTTTTTGAGGAATTTCATCCGGGCAGGAGTATTGAAAAAGAGGTCACAGACCCGGATGGTGGTGCCGACGCCTCGCGCACCCGGCTCGATGGGCTGCTCTTCCCCGCCCTCAATACGGTAGAGGGAAGCGCACTCGTCGGCCTCGGTGCGGGTGAGCACTTCGACGCGGGCCACGCTGGCGATAGAGGCCAACGCTTCGCCGCGGAAGCCCAGCGTGTGGATACTGGTGAGGTCGTCTTCCGTCCGAATCTTACTGGTGGCATGGCGGATGAAAGCCGTGGGGATGTATTTTGCCTCGATGCCGGTGCCGTTGTCGCTGATTTCAATCAGACGAACGCCGCCCGACTCGATCGAGACGGTGATTTGAGACGCACCGGCGTCGATGGAGTTTTCCAGAAGCTCCTTGACGACCGATGCGGGCCGCTCAACCACCTCACCGGCGGCAATAAGTTCTGCCGTGTGCTTGTCGAGAACGTGTATCTCTGCCATTCGTTTCCCTCCGTTTCAAATAAAATCAGCCATTCAGGCTGCCGCTCAGGGTCTTTTTCAGCTCATACAGGAAATTCAGTGCCTCGATGGGGGTCAGGGTCTCAACGTCCAATGCCTCGAGCTTTTCCATCATCTCGCTGGGGACGGCAGGCGAAGAATACTCCTGCAGGGCGTCGAAATCCATCTGCTCCACCTTGTTCTTCGGAGCAGACGCTTCCAGAGTGCGCAGCACCTCGTGGGCGCGGCGCGTCACGGTGCCGGGCAGACCGGCCAGCTTCGCCACCTCGATGCCGTAGCTGTCGTCGGCGGGGCCGCGAATGATGCGGCGGAGGAAAGTGATGTCCTCTCCCCTCTTTTTGACCGCGATGTTGTAGTTTTTGACGCCCTCGATGGCCCCTTCCAGGTCAGTCAGC
The DNA here is from genome assembly GCF_017377665.1 of Faecalibacterium sp. Marseille-P9590. Taxonomy (NCBI): domain Bacteria; kingdom Bacillati; phylum Bacillota; class Clostridia; order Eubacteriales; family Oscillospiraceae; genus Faecalibacterium; species Faecalibacterium sp. Marseille-P9590. Next base: position 81,306 of record NZ_JAFREF010000010.1, on the reverse strand, counting down.
TCGTGGTAATGGGTGGCGAAGAGGGTCTTGCAGCCGAGGCCCTTGGCCGGGTCGGAGATGTGCTCCACGACGGCCCGGGCGATGCTCATGCCGTCGAAAGTAGAGGTGCCGCGGCCAATTTCGTCCAGCACAACGAGGCTCTTGGGGGTGGCGTTCTTGAGAATTTCGGCCACCTCGGTCATCTCGACCATGAAGGTGGACTGGCCGGCGGCAAGGTCGTCCGATGCGCCGATGCGGGTAAAGATGGCATCCACGACGCCCACATGACAGCTGGACGCTGGGACGAAGGAGCCGATCTGTGCCATCAGGGCGATAAGGGCGTTCTGGCGCATATACGTCGATTTGCCTGCCATATTCGGGCCAGTGATGATGAGACAGCGGTCAGTGGTGCAGTTGAGCCTGGTATCGTTGGGGACGAAGAGGCTGCCTTTCAGCATCTGCTCGACCACCGGGTGGCGGCCCTCGGTGATGGTAAGCTCGTCGCTGTCATCCACCACAGGGCGGCAGTAGTTATTTTCAGCGGCCACCTGCGCCAGCGCCGCCAACACGTCCAGCTCGGCCACAGCATTTGCCGTCCGCTGGATGCGGTCGAGCTGACCGCCGATAGTTTCCAGCAGTTCCGAGAAGAGCCGGTGCTCCAGCGCAATGAGACGCTCATGCGCACCTAAAATCTTGCTTTCCAGCTCTTTCAGCTCCTGGGTGATATAGCGCTCACCGGAGGTGAGGGTCTGCTTGCGGATGTAGGTCTCGGGGACCATGGATTTATAGGAGTTGCTGACTTCGATGTAGTAGCCGAAGACGTGATTGTAACCAATTTTCAACTTGGGGATGCCGGTCTCCTGCCGCAGGCGCGTTTCCAGCTGAGCGAGGACGCCCTTGGTGTTGTCCCGGATGGAGCGCAGCTCGTCTACCTCGGGGTGGTAGCCTTTGGCGATGACGCCGCCGTCCTTGAGGGTGGAGGGCGCTTCCGGGTCGATGGCGGCGAGGATGGCCGTCTTCACATCGTCCAGCAGGTCGATTTGTCCCGCAAGCGCAGTCAACTCCGGGCAGCTGCAGCTCTCGGCCTGCGCCCGCAGTTCCGGCAGGCGCTCACAGGTCTGGGCCATCGTGTAGATCTCCTTGGGGGTGGCGGAGCCGTAGACCGCGCGGGTCATCAGGCGCTCGAGGTCGGCGATGTAGTGGAGCTGTTCGATCAAATCGCCCCGCTGCATGGTCTGGTTCACAAGGCTTTCCACCGCGTTGAGGCGGCGGTTGATGGCGGCGCTGGAAATGAGCGGCTGCTCGATCCAGCTGCGGAGCATCCGCTTGCCCATGGCGGTGCTGGTCTTGTCCAGCACCCAGAGCAGCGTTCCCCGCTTTTCGCGGCCCCGCAGCGTCTCGGTGAGCTCGAGGTTGGCCCGGGTGACCTGCGACAGCCGCATGAACTGGGCTTCATTATACGTGATGACCGTTTTCAGGCGCTCGACGCCTTTAATTTGCGTATCATGGAGATATTCCAGCAGCGCGGCCATTGCAAAGCGGACAAGGCCGTCTTCTGTGATACCGGTCTTTGCGGCCCAGTCGCGGCCAAACTGGTTCTCGAGGGAGATGGCCACGAGGCCCGGGGCGTACCGCTCCTCTTCCACCAGCTCGACGGCGCAGTTCATATTCTTTTTGATGTAGGCAGTGATTTCCCGGCAGTCCAGCAGGCCCGGATTCATCAGCACCTCGCTGGGGTTGTAGCGGCAGAGTTCCGCAATGACCGCCGGGGCGATCTTCTCCCGCTTGAGCTCTGTGATATGGGCCGTGCCGGTGGAAACGTCCGCGAAGCAGAGGCCTGCTGCGCCGCCTTTCAGGAAAACACTCGCAATGTAGTTGTTTTTGTCATCCTGAAGCATACTGCTCTCAATGACGGTGCCGGGCGTGACCACGCGGATGATGTCGCGCTTGACGAGGCCCTTGGCCTTTGCCGGGTCTTCCACCTGCTCACAGATGGCGACCTTATAGCCCTTCGAGATGAGGCGGGCCACATAGCCCTCGTAGCTGTGGAATGGTACGCCGCACATGGGCGCACGCTCTTCAAGGCCGCACTGCTTGCCCGTGAGGGTCAGATCCAACTCCCGCGAAGCTGTGAGCGCATCGTCGAAGAACATCTCGTAGAAGTCACCGATGCGGTAGAATAGAATCTCATCCTTATGTTGTTTTTTGATTTCCAGATATTGCTGCATCATGGGCGAAAGCTCTGCCATGACCGTTCACCTTCCTCCCCTAGTTGTCGGTTTGCCATCTAAAACCGCCTGTTGCAAGCAAAACGCGGCCCTGCATTGCACAGCCGCGTTTTGTGTTTCATGGTTTAAGCCTTAGTGGCAGCCGCCGCAGGTGGAGCAGCTACCGGTGCAGGAAGCGGAAGGCTCCTGCACGGTCATGGGGTCGCCGCCGTTCATTGCAGTGTTGATGATGGCGTCGATATAGTTCACGAGGGCCTCACAGTCGCGCTTTGCCTCGTTGTAGGCCACCATGCCGTCATCGGCCATAATCTTGCCGTAGAGGTCGTTCACCTTCTGGTTCAGCTCGGCGATGCGCTCATCGCTGCGCTCGGGCTTGCCGATCTCGTTGTTCAGGTCCATACGGGCCAGATTGAACTCACCGATGAGGTTCTGCAGTTCCTCGTCCTTGTCGTTCATCTTGCGGGCCTGGTCCATAGCCAGATAGCGGGAGTCGGTCTGAAGTGCCATGGCGGCACGCTTGAAAAGGTCGATGCAATCCATTGTAATAGTCTCCTTTTATCGTTCCTGTGTTATATATTAGGATGGTGTATCCAGAATATCATGATTCAACCAATTCGCCCAGCAGGACGGTGGCACGGGCGCCCGTGAGGCGCACCATCGCATAGCTGCCCATGAGGGCGGGGTCAGCCTTGAACTCGACGGTAAGGTTGTTGTCGAGACGGCCCGAGAGGGTGCCTTCATTGCGGCCATAGCCCTCCACGAGGACGCGGACGGTCTGGCCTACCTGAGCCTTCACGAGGGCCATTGCGATGTCGTCCTGAACTTTGAGCAGGCGGGTCATACGGTCGGTCTTCTCCTTGCGAGGGGTGGGGTCGGGCATATCTGCCGCCTTGGTGCCGGTGCGCTTGGAGTAGATGAAGGTGAACAGCTGCATATAGCCCACCTTCTGCACCAGCTCAAGGGTCTTCTGGAAGTCCTCTTCGGTCTCACCGGGGAAGCCCACGATGATGTCGCTGGAGAAGGTAATGCCGGGGACCTTCTTCCGGGCATACTCGATGAGTTCGAGGTAGTGCTCCACGGTATAGTGACGGTTCATCTGGACAAGCAGACGGTCAGATCCGCACTGCACCGGCAGATGCAGATGCTTGCAGATCTTCGGCTGGGCCGCGATGGTGTCGATGAGCTTGAAGCTGGCGTCCTTCGGGTGGCTGGTCATGAAACGGATGTGGTAGTCGCCCGGGACGGTGCAGAGCAGGTTGAGCAGGTCGGAGAAATCCACCTGCTCCTCGAGTCCCTTGCCGTAGCTGTTGACATTCTGGCCCAGAAGGGTGATTTCCTTATATCCTGCCTCCACGAGACTCTTGAACTCGGCGAGGATGTCGCCGGGCTTGCGGCTCTTTTCGCGGCCGCGGACGTAAGGCACGATGCAGTAGGTGCAGAAGTTGTCACAGCCATACATGATGGGCAGCCAGGCACGGAACTCGCTCTCACGGCGGATGGGGATATTCTCCACGATGACGGGGCGCTGAGCCGGCTCCATGAGCACCCGCTTGTGCTTCTGCAATTTCTGAGCGATGAGCTGGGGCAGCGTGTCGATGCCGTCCACACCGAACACGAGGTCCACGTAGGGGTAGCTCTGGCGCAGCTTTTCTACAACGTGCTTCTGGTTGGCCATGCAGCCGCAGAGGCCGATGATAAGGCCGTGCTTCTTCTCTTTCAGGCCCTTGAGAGCGCCCACGTTACCGAAAACACGCTGCTCGGCGTGCTCACGGACGGCGCAGGTGTTGAAAAGGATGAGGTCGGCGTCCTCAGGTTTGTCACACAGGCCGTAGCCGATGTCCATCAGCACACCCTTGATGCGCTCGCCGTCGTTGACATTCTGCTGGCAGCCGTAGCTGTGGACGAAGGCCAGCGGCGGGGTGTCATAGGCCAGCTTGACCAGCTCTGCCGCCGCGTTGTTATGTTCAAATGCTATGTACTCCAATGAAACCATCCTTCTCTGCCGCTGGGGACACACCTCCGGCAGCAGACATACTGATACTATAAAGAAAGCTCTTTATAGTATACCCTTTTTGGCCTTGGAGGGCAAGAGTTTATTTTTACTGAGCCTGCTTGCCGGCGCACGCCTCGCACAGGCCGAACAGCACCACGGCGCAGTCCTGCACGACGCCCTTCTGGTTGCGCACCAGCTTCATCACCTGCTTTTCGTCCACGTCAGCGTCCACGACGCCGCCGCAGCAGTTGCAGTAGAGGTGGCTGTGCCAGCCCAGAGTGTGGTCGAAGCGGTCAGCCTTGCCCGGGATGGAGACGCGGCGGACGCGGCCTGCATCTACGAGACTGTTGAGGTTGCGGTAGACGGTACCAAGGCTCAGGCCGGGACATTCCTTGGCTGCGAGGTCGAAAATCTCCTCGGCAGTAGGGTGGTCGCAGAGCTGCTCCACTTTCTGCAGTACCAGCTCGCGCTGTTTGGAATAACGCATGGTCTTTCTCCTTTTTATGATGGGGTGTGTATCGGGATAAAGGCCGGGTTCAGAGCTTGTCTTCCCCCTTGATCTTCGCCCAGTAGGCCCGGGCGGCCTGTTCGGTGCGGTTGTCGCCGAACGTATAGTATTTCACGTCCTTGAGCAGGTCGGGCAGATATTGCTGGTCCACCCAGTGGTTCTCATAGTCGTGGGCGTACTTGTAGTTCTGGCCCTTGACGGCAGCATCTTCGCCGTCAAAGTGCTTGTTCTGCAGCTGGCGCGGGATGGGGCCGGTACGCCCCGCCTGCACATCGGCGATGGCCGCATTGATGGCGTCGTGGGCGCTGTTGGATTTCGGGCTGGTTGCCACGAGAATGACGGCATCGGCCAGCGGGAGCCGGGCTTCCGGCAGACCCACCATGTTGGCTGCGTCCACTGCCGCCTTGACGATGGGGATGATCTGCGGGTATGCAAGGCCCACGTCCTCACAGGCGCAGACCATCAACCGGCGGCAGGCCGAGGGCAGGTCGCCCGCTTCCAGCAGACGGGCCAGGTAGTGGAGGGCGGCGTTGGGGTCGGAGCCGCGCATGGACTTCTGGTAGGCCGACACGATGTCGTAGTGGTCGTCGCCGTCCCGGTCGTACCGCATGGCCGTGCGGCGGGTGACCTGCTGTATCATCTCGAGGGTGATGTGCTTTCCGGTTCCGTCCACGGGGGCCGCCGTCACCACGAAATCGAGACAACCCAGCGCCTTGCGCAAGTCGCCGCCCGCACTCTCGGCGAGGTAGGCGCAGGCGTCCTCGTCCATCACGACAGGCTGTGATTCCGACTCCGAGAGCTTTTTCAGGGCGTTGCGGATGCCCCGCTCCACATCGGCGGCGGAGAGGGACTTGAACTCGAACACCGTACAGCGGGACAGCAGTGCATTATAGATGTAAAAGTAAGGGTTCTCGGTGGTGGATGCAATGAGGGTGACAGAACCGTCCTCGATGCACTCCAGAAGGCTCTGCTGCTGCTTTTTGTTGAGGTACTGTATCTCGTCGAGGTAGAGCAGGATGCCCCCTGCCCCGGCCAGCGTGCCAATGTCCTTCAGCACTGCTTTGATGTCACCGGTGCCGCAGGAAGTGCCGTTGAGCTTATGGAGGGTCATGCCGCTGTTCTCGGCGATGATGCGGGCAACGGTGGTCTTGCCCGTGCCGGAGGGGCCGTAGAAAATCATGTTGGGGATACGTCCGCTCTCGATGGTGCGGCGGAACACCTGTCCCTCGGCCAGAAGATGCTGCTGGCCGCAGACATCAGCCAGCGTTTTGGGGCGCAGACGCTGCGCCAGCGGTTCGTTCATGGGTCTTCCCTCCAAAAATGATCATGAGAATCCTTCTCTTTTATAGTATAGCGCATTTTGCACGCCGCGGCAAGAGAAATAATGAAAATGATTCTCAGATAAACGGCAAAGCATTTACAAATTTCGCAAAACATGATATGCTTGTGCCATTCCAATCAAGAAACGAGGGGAAACGTATGCGCGGAAAGAACGTCTCCGCCGAAGACCTGACGGCCAAAAAAGAGCTGGCTCTGGAGGTCATCCGGCGGCTCAAGGCGGAGTATCCCGACGCAGGCTGCACGCTGGACTACGACCACGCCTGGCAGCTGCTGGTGAGCGTCCGGCTGGCGGCCCAGTGTACCGACGCCCGGGTGAATATCGTGGTGCAGGACCTGTTTGCAAAATATCCGTCGGTGGCCGCGCTGGCCGAGGCAGAGCCCGAGGACATCGAAGCCATCGTCAAACCCTGCGGGCTGGGCCGCAGCAAGGCCCGGGACATCTCGGCCTGTATGCGGATGCTGCGGGACAAGTATGACTGCAAGGTACCTACGACCTTTGAGGAACTGCTGGCACTGCCCGGCGTGGGCCGCAAGAGTGCAAATCTCATCATGGGCGACGTGTTCGGCAAGCCCGCCATCGTCACCGACACCCACTGCATCCGCCTGTGCAACAAGATCGGCCTTGTGGACGGCATCAAGGAACCGCAGAAGGTGGAGATGGCGCTCTGGAAGATCGTCCCGCCCGAAGAGGGCAGTGATCTGTGCCACCGTTTCGTGATGCATGGCCGGGCCGTCTGCAATGCCCGGAAGCCGGAGTGCGAAAAATGCTGTCTTTCGGACATCTGCCGCTACGCGCGGGAGGAAGCATCCAACGTCTGATTTTACATATTTCAGGAGGTTTTTCTTATGTTTAGTTTTATCTTCAGCCTTCTCATCGGTGCGCTGGCCGGTTCCATTGCAGGCCGCATCATGGGCAGTGAGACCAGCGCCCTGCGCAACATCGTGCTGGGCATCCTGGGCAGCTTTGTGGGCGGCATCCTCTTCGGCCTCGTGGGTCTGTCCGCTACCGGCCTCGTGGGTGAGATCATCGTCTCGGTCATCGGAGCCTGTGTCTGCATCTGGGCTGGCCGCAAGCTGTTCAAGTAAGCAGTCCATCTTGAAAATGCCACAGCTTTCAGGGGTGAAAGCTGTGGTTTTTTCGTTTCAGACCGATGTCATTTTCTCTCGAACTATGCTATAATAGGGTTTGTGTTTGAAATTGGAAAGGAGCTTTTCTCATGGAAACTACGCATGAGTCGTCGAAACAGACTCTCTGCTCCGCACAGCCCGCCAAACCCTACGCTTTCAGCCGCAAAGTGTTCTGTGAGGGGATGCGGGACGGTGTGCCGATCGCGCTGGGGTATTTTGCGGTGTCGTTCTCGCTGGGCATCGCGGCCCGGACAGCGGGCTTTACACCCCTGCAGGGCTTCGTGGCCAGCCTGCTCAACAATGCTTCGGCGGGCGAGTACGCCGCCTTTGCCCTCATTGCCAGCGGCGCGACCTATCTCGAGGTAGCCATCATCACCCTCATCGCCAACGCCCGCTATCTGCTGATGAGCTGTGCGCTGGCCCAGCGGTTCGCCCCCGGTACACCGTTTTTCCACCGGCTCATCATCGGCTATGACGTCACTGACGAGCTGTTCGGCATCACCATCGCCCGGCCGGGTTATCTGAACCCCTTCTACACCTACGGTGCCATCGCGCTGGCCGCGCCGGCGTGGGCTTCGGGTACGGCGCTGGGCATCATCGCGGGCAATCTGCTGCCCCTGCGGGCCGTCAGCGCACTGAGCGTGGCGCTCTACGGCATGTTCCTCGCCATCATCATTCCTCCGGCCCGGAAGGATAAGATTGTGGCCGCGCTGGTGGCCATCAGCTTTGCGCTGAGCTTTGCCTGCACCTATCTGCCGGGCATTTCCGCCCTGTCGGACGGCACCCGCACCATCATCCTGACAGTGGCCATTTCCTGCGCAGGTGCGCTGTTATTCCCCGTCAAGACCCAGAGTGAGGAGGCTGAACAATGATTCGCAGCAACTGGCTTTATATCGCAGTGATGTTCGCCGTATCCTACACCATCCGCATCCTGCCGCTGACCCTCATCCGGAAGCCTATCAAAAACCAGTTCATCCAGTCGTTCTTGTACTACGTCCCTTACGTCACTCTGGCGGTCATGACTTTCCCGGCCATCGTCAACGCCACCCAGAGTCCGGCAGCTGGTGCGGTGGCGCTGGTGGTAGGCATTGCGGCGGCATGGTTCGGAGCCAGCCTGTTCCAGGTGTCGGTGGCCTGCTGCGCCGTCGTCTTCGTGCTGGAACTTTTCCTTGTTCACTGAGGTGACTGCCCTATGAAACGCGTTCTAGTGACCGGCGCAGGCGGCTTTGTGGGCGCGCGCATCCTCGATATGTGGCGGGGGAAGTTTGCGCTCTGTGCCTTCCCGTCCGACGCCCTGCGCACTGCCGATGAGAGCGCGGTGCTGCGCTTCATTTTGAAGGAGCACCCGGACGTCATCGCCCACACGGCGGCCCTCTCCAACACCCAGTACTGCCAGCAGGAGCCGGAGGGCTCCTTCCGCGCCAACGTCCTGCTGCCCGAGTGGGTAGCGAAGGGAGCGGAGGAGGTGGGCGCAAAGCTGCTCTCCTTCAGCTCCGACCAGGTGTATGCAGGCGTGACGCAGCGGGGGGCGCTGGCGGAGACGCTGCCCCTCTCCCCTTCCAACGTCTACGGACAGCACAAGCTCGAGGCCGAGGCCCGGGTTCTGGCCCGCTGCCCGGATGCTGTGGCGCTCCGCCTGCCCTGGATGTACGACCTCCCGGGCTATCATCTGCCCATCCGAGGCAACCTGCCGCTGAACATCCTGAAAGCGGCAAAGACCGGTGAAATGCTGCGCTTTTCGCGCAATGACTACCGGGGCGTGAGCTATGTGCGGGAGGTCATCGAGAACCTCGTCCCTGCGATGGAGCTGCCCGGCGGCGTCTACAACTTCGGCAGCGAGTGCGACGGAGATATGGTCGAGACAGCACGATGCTTCGCCAATTTACTGCAAGTGGATGTAAAGATTGAGGAATCCGATCTCACCCGCAACCTCGCGATGGATACCGGGAAGCTCCGGGCTCAAGGCATCGAGTTCTCCTCAACGTGGGGCGCACTTCGGGTGTGTCTCGGAGATTACCGGCTTGGATATTTGATGTAAAAAAGGGAAGGGACTGCCCAAGGCAGCCTCTTCCCTTTTTATTATTTCCACAGATTTGCCGCGATCAGCTCCAGCACACTTCCCGCAATGCAGCGCGCCTTATCGGAGATGAGGAAGCAGTTTTCCAACTCCTCCCGGCGGGGGTCCACGTCAGCCACCTTGAAGCCGGGCGTGACGGGGTAGCCATCCCGCAGCAGGCCGCGCAGGATGCCCGCAATGCGGGTCGTCACCGGAGTGCGGATGCCGTCCGGCGTTTCGATTTCCGCGATCGTTTCACCCTCCGGCACAATATCTCCGATGGCACACACATTCCGGAAGACACCAGCCTTTTCTGCGTGGATGACACGCTCAGCGCCATAGCCGCCGATGACTCCGGGGACGCCCGTGTTGGGGATGGCCGCACCCTCCCGGATGATACGGCCCAGACGGTGGCCGCGCTTGGTCTCCACCACGAAATCAACATCCACACCGGCGGTAAAACCCGGGCCGAGCGCGATGGTCAGCGGAGCCATATCCCGCGTCGTTCCGAGATTTTTCTTTGCAAGGATGGCATCAACGAGCGCGGCAGGCCGCACCTGCGGGATGAGCTCCCCTTTCGGGTCCACCATCACCGGCACGTCGCCGCGATGCCAGACCACAACGGCCTCATCCAGCGTTTTTACAAGGGCAGCGCGCATTCCCTCCACGACAGCCCCGCCCTCATACACGGCCTCACTCACCGAGACCTGGCGGCGGATGGCGGCAGGATGCTCTGCCTCGAGCACAAGCACTTTCAATCCCGCCGACCACAGCCGATGGATGGTGCCGGTGGCGAGGTCGCCGCCGCCGCGCACCAGGATGACGTCATCACGCTTCATTATTTTCTTCCTCCTTGAGCAGCTGCAGGAACACGTTCATCGAGCCGCCGCAGGCAGCCAGCGCCGCATCGTCCTCTTTTGCGCTGGCCGAATACTCTGCCAGCTGGCAGGGCGCAGCCTCGCCTGCCTGCATTTTTGATGCAAGCTGCTGCACACGGTATTCCATAATGCCGCCGCCCACACTGCCCACGGATCTGCCGTCCGGCAGCACCAACATCTTTGCTCCCACCTCCCGGGGGGTCGAACCGTGGCGGGAAACGATGGTCACAAGGACAGGAGCCTTCCCCTGTCCCGTGCAGGCATCCAGCGCATTCAGCAGCTCGGGCGGGAAGCCTTCCGTCTGCTGACAGCCATTTTTCACTTCAACGATCTCCGCGAGGATGGATAGTGCGATTTCCTGCGCTGTCTGCGCCTTGATGGCAAGACCGATGGGGGCGTGGAGTGACTCAGCCTTTTCCGGGGCAGTTCCGGCCTCGATGAGCTGGCGGCGGACAAGGGCCGACCGGCTTCGGCTGCCCAGCATACCAACGTAGGCAAGTCGTTTCTTGTATATTTCGGTAAGACATTCCACGTCGAAGGAGTGGGCGCGGGTGGCGACAACAAAGTAGGTCTCCGCACTGCCCTCCACCTGCGTGAGATTTTCGGCATAAGGACCGCAGAGGACCTTTTCGGCCCCGGCACGGCGAAGGGCGTCAGCGTACTCCGGCCGCTCCTCGAGGCCGGTGACGGGCAGGCCCAGCATCACGGCCAGCCGGACGACGGACTCGGCCACATGGCCTCCGCCGCAGATGACGAGCCGGGGCGCGCCTCCGAATTTCTCGACGAAGATCCGCTTATTTTCCAGAGTCAGGATGCCGCTTGCACCACATCCGGCCAGCGCCGGGAGATTCCGAGCCAGCAGCCCCTCCGGTCTTGCGGGCCAGACGGGTACGCCTTCACAAAGAAGAAGCCTCGCTCCGCTTTCCGGCCCTTCCAGTACGGAGGCCAGCGTATGCTGCCCCTGTGTGCTGCGCAAAGCGTCCAAAAACTCACGAATCAACATAGAATTTCTCCATTATGGTTTATTGCTCCACCGGTGTGGCAGCATCGTAGCCCGCATCGTTCAACTGAGACTGCCACGCCTGCCAGTCCTCGGGCAGCATCCGCCAGCCGAGCCCGCAGCCTGCCGTGATCTCACTGGGCAGCGGGATGAGCCGCCCCGGGATACCCCGGGCGGCGCACTCTTTCTCCCAGCCCATCGCGCGGGCCGTAGAAGCAAATGAAAGAACGATGTATTGTCTTTTGCGGCGCATATCAGCCCTCCTCGGCCAGCTCACAGACCGCCTCGGTGGCTTTGAGCACCTCGGCCTCTGTGTTCTGATGGGAGAAGCTGAACCGCACCATCCCCTGCTCCACGGTGCCGAGGGCTTTGTGGATGAGGGGCGCACAATGAGCGCCCGCCCGGACACAGATGCCGTAGTCCTCCCAGAGAATGTCGGCGGCACGGGCTGCGTCCTCATCCCCGAAGTTCAGGGAGACGATGGGCGCGCGGTCTGTTTCGGCGAAACTGCCGTAGATTTTCACGTCGGGAGCATGGACGATTTTCTCATAAAACAGGCGTGTCAGAGCCATTTCTTTTTCATGCAGAACCTCGACGCCCTGCGAAAGTATCCACTCCACACCTGCCCCGAGGCCCGCGAGGCCGGGAACATTCAGCGTCCCCGCTTCCAGCGCTGTGGGCATCTGAGAGGGGTGTGTTTCATCAAAACTGTGGATACCGCTGCCGCCCACCACAAGGGGGGCCATGGTCAGCCCGGGGCGGACATACAGCCCGCCGGTCCCCTGCGGACCCAGCAGCGCCTTGTGTCCGGTGAAACAGAGAACATCCACCCCCAGCGCCTGCACGTCGATGGGCCGTGCGCCTGCGGTCTGGGCCGCATCCACGACAAGCGTAAGACCGTGCTTTTTTGCAAAAGCGGAGACGAACGCAAGGTCCGTAAGATTGCCTGTGACGTTGGAAGCATGCGTCACCACGACAAGGCGGGTATTGGGGCGGAGAAATTTTTCGAACTGCTCATACCGCAGCCGCCCGTTGTCGTCCACCTCCACAAAACTCACTTCTGCCCCCTGCTCCCGCAGGCGATAGAGCGGCCGCAGCACTGAGTTGTGCTCGCAGACCGTTGTAATAACATGGTCGCCGGGGCGGACGAGGCCGCAGAGCGCTGTATTGAGCGCCTGGGTCACGTTGGCCGTGAAAGCAATGCAGTCCGGGCTTTCCGCATGGAGAAGTGTTGCAAGTGTCTCACGGGCATGGTAGACGATACGGGCCGCGTGAAGGGTCGGCTCATGCGCCCCGCGGCCCGGATTGCCCGCATGTTCCAGCGCATCCAGCATAGCCTGGCCCACGCAGGGCGGCTTTTGCAGGGTGGTGGCGGCGTTGTCGAGGTAGATCACGGCTTGACCACGTTCCCGGCGTTCAGCATCTTCTCGGCGATAACGTACATATTCGTCACACCGCCCACGGCCAGCTTCTCGGTCAGGCCGTAGAAGTTCAGGCAGGTGCCGCAGGTGAGGATCTCGACGCCCTCAGCCTCCAGCGCCTTGAGGTCGTCCAGCATGGGCGAACCCTCGCAGGTGAGGTGCGCACCGCCGTTATAGAGGAGGATGGTCTTGGGCAGCTTGTCCTGCTGGGTCAGCGAGAAGATAAAAGCCTTCAGCAGGGTCTTGCCCAGCTCCTCAGCACCCTCGCCCATCTTGTCGGACGCGATGACCACCACCGTATCGGTGCGGGCGTCAGGGGTGCAGGCCGGAGCTTCCTCTTCTTCTGCCGCAGGCTCACCCACGGTGAACAGGACGCGGTATTCCCGCTCGGCCAGCTTTTCGGCGGCAGACCGGTAGCCCTTCTGCTGGGCCATTTTGGTGAGGTTCTGGACAGCGATCTCGTTGTCCACGAGCACTTCGACTTCGCCTGCGCCATTTAGTTCCGCAATCGCTTTCTTTGCCTTCACTACAGGCAGCGGGCAGGCGTCCCCTCTGGCATCAACTTTCAGCATAGTTTTCCCTCTCTATCGTATGTTTTATTCAGGATAGGACACAACTATTTCGGTGTCCTGCTTCTCTGTGATTTCTCCCACAATTTGTGCGGGGATGCCGGCTTTTTGCAGCTCGTCCCGGAGGTGTTCAGCCTCTTCCGGAGCCACGGCAAGCAGCAGTCCGCCCGAGGTCTGGGGGTCGAACAAAATTTCCTGCATGGCAAACGGCACATTTTCGAACCGGACGAAAGGCCCGGTGTGGTTTCGGTTGCGCTGACCGGCGGCGGTATAAAGGCAGTCGTCAGCGGCCTGCCACGCACCCGGCAGGACCGGCACAGCGCTGCCGTCGATACGGCAGGACAGCCGCCCGCCCATCATCTCGTGGAGGTGGCCGAGGAAGCTGAACCCGGTCACATCCGTGGCCGCGTGAACATCATAGCTTCGACTTATCTCGGCGGCAGACTTGTTCAGGGTCGTCATGGAGGCCACGGCGGCGTCCATGGCGCCGGGGGCAGCTTCGCCCACGCGGTTGGCCGTGCAGATGAGGCCCACCCCCAGCGCCTTGGTGAGGATGAGCTTGTCGCCGGGCTTTCCCATATCATTGGCAGTGAGGCGGCGGGGGTCCACGAGACCGGTGACCGACAGGCCGTACTTCACACCGGTGTCGGCGATGGAGTGGCCTCCCGCGAGGATGCCCCCCGCCTCGGCCACTTTTTCTGCGCCGCCGCGCAAGATCTCACCGAGGATGTTCAGATCCATGCTCTCAGGGAAGCAGACAAGATTTAGTGCAGTCTTCACCTCGCCGCCCATGGCGTAGACGTCACTGAGGGCGTTTACCGCCGCGATCTGGCCGAAGGTGTAGGGGTCATCCACCATCGGCGGGAAGAAGTCCACCGTTTGCACCAGCGCGATGTCGTCGGTGATGCGGTAGACGGCCGCATCGTCCCGGCTGTCGTAGCCCACGAGAAGGTCAGGGTCTTTCTCACCCCGGGGCAGCTTTTCCAGAATATGGCTCAGCACTCCCGCGCCGAGCTTGGCGGTACAGCCGCCGCCCGTGCAGAAGACGATTTTGTCCTCTTTTGCCATCAGGCTCTCTCCCCTTTCTCAAAGTGTGTCAAATATCCTGTTACATCGTAATTTTCTTTCAAGATGGCAAGTGTCTGTTCCCCTGCTGCACGGCGGGCTGCGTCGTCAGCCTGGTTGAGGACGGTGTAGAATTTCCGCGTGCCTACGCACTTTCTTCCACCTGCTTCACTTGCCAGCAGTTTTGCCAGCAGCGCGGGCGTCAGGGGCGTCTCGGGCGGCACGGCCAGCAAGGTGCAGGCCGCTTCGAGGCGGAAGCAGACGTCTTGCAGTGGTTTCCCCACCGCCGACAGCCCGGCTGCCGCCAGCACGATGTCGCTTGACCGCAGGAGCACCGGCTCATGAGCGGCCGGGGCCTTGCAGGGGTGGTGCTTCGCGCCGTCAGCTTCGAGCAAAACAGTGTCGGCCTCAGCCATCCAGTCGTCCAGATAGGGCGGCATGGTCAGCTTCCCGCCTTCGGCAGGCACCCCCGCCACGGCGTAGGTACAAGCCTGCCAGAGGGCGTCCCGCGCCGCCTCATCGGGGGCGTAGTTCGCGTCCGGACGCTGGATGTGGGTCGTGGTGGAGACGAGCACCCGCTGTCCCTGCGCCGAATACCAGCGGGCCAGCGCATAGAGCAATGTTGTCTTTCCGCCGCCGCCCACGAGGGAGATAACATGTCCAGTTTCTCCGAGGAATGGCAGAGCCTCGAGGCCGGTCATCAGACCGCACCCTCTTTTTCGGCCACTGCCATTGCGATTTTTTCGGGCGTGATGGGCAGCTCGTAGAAACGGGTGCCGATGGCGTTGTAGATGGCATCCGAGATGGCAGGAAGCGGCGTGTTGATGACCACTTCGCCGATGGATTTCGCACCAAACGGGCCGTTGGGCTCATAGCTGTTCTCGAACTCGACCCGGACCCTGCCCACGTCCACACGGGTGGGGATCTTATACTGCATGAGCGAATTCTCCATGGGCCAGCCGCGCTGGTCGTAGGTGACGTTCTCGGTGAGGGTCATGCCGATGCCCTGCAAAATGCCGCCCTCGGCCTGCACCCGGGTGAGGTTCGGGTTGATGGGGGTGCCGCAGTCCACGCAGGCGTCAAATTCCAGCAGCTTTACTTCGCCGGTCTCGGTATCCACTTCCACCTCGGCCGCGCCCACCATGTAGGGCGGAGGCGACAGAGGCGACATGTGGGTCTCGGTGACTTCCAGCGGGATGTCGTGGCCGAACATGGAAGCCGTGGCAATATCACCCAGCGAGACAGATTTAGACGGGTCAGCCGAGGTAAATACCGTTTTACCGTCAAATTCCACGTCATTTTCGCTGCAATCCAGCAGCTGTGCGCCCAGCTTGCAGATCTGGCTCCGCAGCTTCAGCGCGCACTTCTCGACGGCTTTGCCGGTGATGTAGGTGGTGCTGGACGCGTAGGAGCCGGAGTCGTAAGGCGAGGTATCAGTGTCCGCACCGAAGACTGTGATATTGTCGAGGCCGCATTCCAGCACCTCGGCAGCAATTTGGGCCAGCGTGGTGTCGCAGCCGGTACCCATATCAGCGGCACCGATGAGCAGGGTGTAGAATCCCTCGTCGTTGACTTTCAGGGTCGCGCTGCCCACGTCCATGCCCGAGATGCCGGAGCCCTGCATCGCCATGCCCATGCCGACGGCACGGATCTTCCCGTTGCCCATGTCGCGGCGGGGATACTTTTCGTTCCAGTTTATCATCTCGTGGACCTTTGCAAGGCACCGGTCGAGGGTGCAGCTGGTGTTCACCGCACCGTAGTAGGCGGGCATGACGTCACCCTCGTGGACGATGTTCATTTCCCTGATCTTGAAGGGGTCCATATGGAGCTTCGCGGCCAGCTCGTTGACGGCGGATTCCACCGCGAACAGGCCCTGGGTCGCGCCGTAGCCGCGGTATGCGCCCGCCGACATATGGTTGGTATAGACCACATCATAGGTAAAGCGGAAAGCCTCAGCGTTGCTATAGAGCGGGATGGATTTATGTCCCGAAAGGCCCACCGTCGTGGGGCCGTGCTCGCCATAAGCGCCGGTGTTGGAGAGGGTGTAGAGGTCGAGGCCACGGATGCGGCCATCCTTGTTGGCGCCGAGGCGAAGATGGATCTCCATCTCATGGCGGGGCGTGGAGGCGATCTGGCTCTCCTCCCGGGTGAAGATGAGCTTCGAGGGCTTCCTGGTCTTCCAGGTCACGAAGGCCGGGTAGACCTCGCAGACAGCCGTCTGCTTCGCGCCAAAGCCGCCGCCGATGCGGGGCTTCGTCACACGCACCATGGATTTCGGGATGTGAAGCGCGTTTGCAATGATGCGTCGGGCGTGGAAGACGATTTGTGTCGAGCTCAGGACGTTCAGCCGGCCATAGAGGTCGATGCTGCAATAGGTGCGGAAGGTCTCCATCATGGCCTGCTGGCAGGCTTTGGTATGGTAGACATGGTCGATGACCACATCGCAGTCGGCCAGCACGGCATCGATGTCGCCGCTGCCGCACTCGTCGTGGGCGCAGAGGTTGCGCTTATTATCGCCCCCCACGGGGCAGAGGCTCTCCCAGTTGTCTTCCGGATGGACGAGGATGGGGTTATCCTTTGCGGTGTGGTAGTCGAGCACAGGTTCCAGCACCTCATACTCGACCTTTATCATTTTCAGCGCCTTATCGACGCATTTATCGTCTTTGCCTGCCACGATGGCCACCACGTCGCCCACAAAGCGTACGTGGCGGTCGATGAGAAGGCGGTCATAGGGGCTGGCCTCTGGGTAAGTCTGGCCCGCCTGGGTGTAGCGGCGGGCATCCTGCGGCACGTCCTCCCATGTGAAGATGGCCTCAATGCCCGGCACCTTCTTCGCCACAGCAGTATTGATGCTCTTCACGATGGCGTTGGCATGGGGAGAGCGCAGGAGCTTCACGATGAGGCAGTCGGCGGGGACGAGGTCGTCCATATAGACGGGCTGGCCCGTCACCAGCTGCATGGCATCCTTCTTGCGGAAGGGTTTGTTGACTGTGTTCATTCTGCCGCCTCCTTTTTCGCCTTTTTCCACGCGAGGAAGTTCTGGATGCCCCGCAGCTGACCCTCATAACCAGAGCAGCGGCAGAGATTGCCGGAAAGATACTCTTTTATTTCCTCGTCGGTGGGGTACTCCTTTTCCCGGAAGAGGGCGAGGGCGTTCATGATGAAGCCCGGGTTGCAGAAGCCGCACTGCTCTGCACCCTGATCCGCGATGAAAGCCCCGAACTCGGCGGCTTCGTCCTGCAGACCCTCCAGCGTGGTCACTTTATGGCCATCCGCGCGGGCCGCGAGAACGGAGCAGGACAGCACCGGCTTGTCGTCGAGGAAGACCGTGCAGAGGCCGCAGTTGGACGTCTCACAGCCCCTCTTGACGCTCAGACAGCCGTGGCTGCGCACGAAGTCGATGAGCAGAGTGTCGGGGGCCACGTCGGCGGTAAGCTTTTTATCGTTCAATGTAAGTGTTATCTGCATGGTGTCCTCCTCAGCCTTCCAGACGACAGACGGCGCGTTTCGTCAGCACGCCGGCCAGATGGCGGCGGTATTCGGCGCCGCCGCGAAGATTGCTTTCGGTCTTGATGTCGGCCTTTACCTCGGCGGCAAAGCGGGCAGCAAATTCCTCGGCGGTCTCCCCCGCCTCAGGCGCTGCGGTGTAGAGCACAGCCTTGCCCGGACGCGCACCGATGGCGGCGCGGATGCTGCCGTCCGCCAATTTTGCGGCGGCGCAGGTCAGCACCGGGAAGTCCGTCTGGCTGTTGCGCACCGACTGGTAGACAAAGCGGGCGTTTTCCTTCGGCACAAGGACACGCACGAGGATGTCCCGGTCGTAGGGGCGCTGGGCGTACTCAGCAAGCGGCACGACGCCGCCCTTATAAAGCTCTACGGAAGCGTTCAGCGCGAGGAACATGGTGAGTACGTCGGAGAAACCGAAGCGGCTGTAAATGCTGCCGCCCACGGTGGCGAGGTTGCGCAGCTGGACGCCCACGATGTGGCGCACCGACTCCCGCACGGCACCGTCCGTATAGGCGGCGAGGCCGGGGTGCAGCTCGAGCTGGCGCAGCGTCACCATCGCTCCGATGGAAAAGCCCTCGTCCGTCTCCTCGATGGTGTCGAGGCCGAGGCCCGACAGGTCGATGGCCGTGCCGACATTGATATTCTCCATCTTGAGCCATATCATGCCGCCGAGGACACGGTTGGGGCGCTTCTGGTTGAGCTGCCAAGCCTCCTCGAGGCTTTCAGCCCGCTTGTATTCCCGAATGGTCATCATATGCAGTATCCTCTCTTTTTCCTGTGACCTTTTTCTTTTATTTTATCACAAAATCCGCTATAATACTACCGTCAGAAAGTATCAATTCGGCAACGAACAACAACGGAAATTTCGGGAGGTCTGTGGGATGGAGTACACAGAAAACACGGCGGTGGGCTGCGTCATCATGGCGTCGGGGCGGGCGGTGCGGTTCGGCTCCAATAAGCTGCTGGCCGACTTCGACGGCGCGCCCCTCATCGCCCAGGCGCTGGACGCATCAGAGACGCCCGTCCTCGCGGCCCGGGTGGTGGTGACCCGCTCGCCGGAAGTGGCTGAACTCGCTTGTAAGGCGAGCGTGAAAACCATCCTTCACAGCCTGCCGGGCCGGAACGACACGGTGCGCCTCGGCCTCGAAGCGCTGCTTTCGGAGCTGCCCGGCCTTGCGGGATGCATCTTCCTGCCCGGAGATCAGCCGCTCTTGCGGAAAGAAAGCCTCGAGGCGATGGTGCGCGATTTCTCAGCGCTGGACGAAAAAGAACGGGCCATCCTCCGGCTGGGCTTTCGTGCCGAGGACGGCACGGAGCGGCTGGGAAGTCCCGTTCTGTTCGGAAGCAGTTATTTCGGCGCCCTGTGTTCCCTGCCCGAGGGCAAGGGCGGCGGCGTGGTCATCCGCCGGCATCCGGAGTCTGTGCGGGCGGTATATGCGGCACGGCAGGAAGAGCTGGAAGATGCAGATACCGTAGAAGAGCTGGAGCGACTGCGAAAACTTTTGTAAATGCTTTACCACAAAAAAGCCGCCCCGGCAGCAGCTGCAAGCTGCACGCCGGGGCGGCGTATTACAATGACTGGAGTACCCTTGCTCAGACTTCCGTGTTGAAGTAGCGCTTCAGCAGGCCCTCGAAGCCGCGGCCATGACGGGCCTCATCCTTTGCCATCTCGTGGACGGTGTCGTGGATAGCGTCGAGGTTCAGAGCCTTAGCCTTCTTGGCCAGATCCATCTTGCCGGAGCAGGCACCGCACTCGGCCTCTGCACGCATCATCAGGTTCTTCTTGGTGCTGTCGGTGACGACCTCACCCAGCAGCTCGGCGAAACGGGAAGCATGGTCTGCCTCCTCGTAGGCATAGCGCTTGTAAGCCTCGGCGATCTCGGGGTAGCCCTCACGCTCGGCCACGCGGGCCATTGCCAGGTACATGCCGACCTCGCTGCACTCGCCCTCGAAGTTGGCGCGCAGGCCATCGACGATCTCCTGAGGAACGCCCTCAGCCTTGCCGATGCCCACAACGTGCTCGGTGACGTAGGTGTTGCCGGTCTTCTCGACGAATGCGGAAGCGGGAGCCTTGCAGACGGGGCACTGCTCGGGGATGGTGCCTTCAGCGATGTAGCCACAGACGGTGCAAACGTACTTCTTCATAAGATTTATCCTCCATTTGGTTTGTTCTTTTTTTAGGGGTCTGCTCTGGTACAGCAGACCTTGTTTGTGACTCTATTATAGCGAATAATTCCTAGTTAGTCAAGGCTTATTTTAAGAATTATTCTCATTTATTTTGAAGTCTCGCACATTGCCCAAAGAACATTTCAAAAAGCTGTCACTTCTGCCGAAGAAGGGGCTTCCCTGTCGAGGTCAGACCTGCAGGTTGCCGCTGGAAGGAGCGTCGGCACCATCGGCAGAGTCGAACTCGTAATCGTTGCCGGGGAGGATGGCGTTGAGCAGGATGCCCACGATAGCAGCGATGGCCAGACCGGACAGGTTGATGGACACACCGGCGACCACGAAGGTCAGGCCGCCCACCGAGTTGAAGCCCAGAGCAGACACCAGAATGACAGCGGCGATGATGAGGTTGCGGCTGTTGGTGAAGTCCACCCGGTTCTCGACCACGTTGCGGACACCGATGGCGGAGATCATGCCGTAGAGCACGAAGCTGATACCGCCGATAATGCCGGTGGGGATGGTGTTGATGACGGCCTCAAACTTGGGGCTGAAGCTCAGGATAATGGCCAGCACAGCGGCGATGCGGATGACGAGGGGGTCGTAAATTTTGCTCAGCGCGAGGACGCCGGTGTTCTCACCGTAGGTGGTGTTGGCCGGGCCGCCCAGCAGGCCGGCCAGAGTGGTGGCGAGGCCGTCGCCCATCAGGGTGCGGTTCAGGCCGGGGTCGTTGATATAGTTGTGGCCGACGGTGGCGCTGATGGCGGCGATGTCACCGACGTGCTCCATCATGGTAGCCAGAGCGATGGGGATGATGGTGAACAGGGCGCTGATGAACTCGGGGCTGCCGTCGATGGCAAAGAGGCCCATGGCTTCCTTGTGGAGAGGGATGCCGAACCATGCGGCGGAGGCAATGCGCTCAAAGTCCACGGCACCGGTCACAAGGGCGACTGCGTAGGAGACGAGAACGCCAATCAGGATGGGCAGGATCTTGACCATGCCCTTGCCCCAGATGTTGCAGACGATGACCGTACCCAGAGCCACAAAGGCCAGCAGCCAGTTTGCCTGACAGTTGCTGATGGCCGAAGGGGCGAGGATGAGGCCGATGGCGATGATGATGGGGCCTGTGACCACCGGCGGGAAGAAGCGCATGATGCGCCGGATGCCGAAGGTGGAGATGAGCAGGCTGACGGCCAGATAGACCAGACCCGAGAAGGCCACGCCTGCGCAGGCGTAGGGCAGCATCTGGGTGTTGGCGATGGTCAGATTTCCGTCGGCGTCAGCCAGCATGGGGGCCACGATGGAGAAGCCGCCCAGATAGGCAAAGGACGAGCCGAGGAAGGCCGGGACCTTGCCCTTGGTGATAAAGTGGAACAGCAGCGTACCCAGACCTGCGCAGAGCAGGGTGGTCGAAACGCTCAGGCCGGTGAGCAGGGGGACCAGCACGGTGGCACCAAACATGGCGAACATGTGCTGGACGCCCAGGATCAGCATCCGTCCGGCACCCAGCTGGCGGGCATCGTAAATGCCCTTGGAGTAATCAATATTCTGACTCATTATTTCCTCCTTCTATCTGCGGCCCAAAAAAAGAGGCACTACCGCGGGAAAGCGGCAATGCCTCAAAAATCGGGACCAAATCGGAAACGGAAAATACAGCCGATGCGTGCAAAAGACGATTTCTTTTTCAGCATCTCGCTCTCCCCTTTCCTTTCATTCTTCGGCATAGTATAGCATAAAAGAAGGACGCTGACAACCTTTTTCCTGTATTTTGCGGCGATTTTCTGTCGGCGGAGGCCGTACGGCCTTGAAATATGCCGCATTCCGCACTATAATATAACCTATTGCCGCAGTTGGTCACTGGTCCGGCGGCATCCGAAACGACAGCTGTTGTACCACTTAATAGAGGGACACTTATGATATATCTGGATTATTCGGCCAACACCCCCGCAGACTCCCGGGTGCTGGAGCGTTTTTGTGAGGTAGAGCGCAGCTGCCCCGGCAACGCGAACTCCCACCATCAGGCAGGCCGGGACGCAAAACTGGTCATTGACCACGCCACCCAGACCATCGCGGGGCTGCTGAGCGCACAGCCCGCCGAGGTCGTCTATACCTCGGGAGCCAGCGAAGCCAACAACTTTGCTCTCAAGGGGCTGGCAAAACTCTCCCGCCATCTGGGCAAGCACATCATCTCCACCCCGCTGGAACACTCCTCTGTCAGCGGCACCCTGACCGCTCTGCAGGAGCAGGGCTATGAAATCGACCTCGTGGACATCAGGCGGGACGGCACCATCGACCTCGAGCACCTGAAAGAGCTTCTCCGCCCCGACACCATCGCTGTGGCGGTGACGCTGGTGGACAGTGAGCTGGGCGTCGTGCAGCCGGTGAAAGAAATTTCGGAAATTTTGCAGGCATGGCCCAACTGCCATCTGCACGTAGACGCCACCCAGGCCGTGGGCAAGATCCCCGTCTCCTTCGAGGGCGTGGACACCATGAGCCTGACGGCCCACAAGTTCTACGGCCTGAACGGCATCGGCCTGCTGCTCAAGCGGCGGCGGCTGGCGCTTGAGCCTCTCATCCACGGCGGCGAAAGCACCACCATCTACCGCAGCGGCACGCCTACGGTGGCTCTGGCGGCTTCCCTCGAAACGGCTCTGAACTCTGCGGTAAATGAGCTGCCAGAGCGTTCTGCCCGGGTGAAAGAGGCAAACCTGTATCTCCGCACTGCTCTGAGCAAGTACCCAAAAGTCCGCATCAACAGCCCGGAGAGTGCCATCCCCCACATCCTGAACCTGAGCGTTGAGAACGTCAAAGGCACCGTGTTCCAGCGGGAGCTGGACGCGGAGGGCGTCTGTGTCTCGGTCAAGTCGGCCTGCTCGTCGGACGGCCTGCCCTCCCGGGCGGTGTTCGCCGTCAGCCGCGACCGGAAGAATGCCCTCTCCTCGTGGCGCATCAGTCTGAGCCACCTGACCACGCAGGAGGAGCTGGACGGCTTTCTCCGCGCCTTTGACGCCTGCTACACCCGGCTGACCCAACTGTGAGAAAAAAGAAAGGACAGAGCCATGAAACGCGAAATGGAACCTTACCAGCTCATTGAGCGGAGCATCATCAAAAAATACCGCAAGGAGCTGTGGACCCCCTTCATCGTAGCGGTCAAGCGCTACGAGCTCATCAAGGCCGGGGACAAGATTGCCGTCTGCATCTCGGGTGGCAAAGACTCGATGCTGATGGCAAAGCTGATGCAGGAGCTTCAGCGCCACAGCGATGTGCCGTTCGAGCTGGTCTTCCTGGTGATGGACCCCGGCTACAACGAGATAAACCGCCAGAAGATCGAGTCCAACGCCGAGCTGCTCCACATCCCTGTGACCATCTTCGAAAGCAACATCTTCTCTGTGGCCAACAACACCGACAAGAACCCCTGCTATCTCTGCGCCCGAATGCGCCGCGGCCACCTCTACAGCAAGGCCAAGGAGCTGGGCTGCAACAAAATCGCACTGGGCCACCACTTCAACGACGTCATCGAGACGACCGTTATGAGTATGTTCTACGGCTCCCAGCTGCAGGCCATGCCGCCCATGCTCCACAGCACCAGCTTCCCCGGCATGACCCTCATCCGCCCGATGTACTGCATCCGCGAGGAAGATATTCTGGCGTGGAAGCGCTACAATGAGCTGGAATTCATCCAGTGCGCCTGCCGCTTTACCGAGAACTGTACCATGTGCGACAACGGCGGCGGTGGCTCCAAGCGGCAGGAGACGAAAATTCTGCTCCGCCGCCTCAAGCGGGACAACCCCAACATCGAGAACAGCATCTTCCGCAGCATCCACGCAGTGGCTCTGGATACCATGCCCGGCTACAAGTCTGAGGGGGTGGAGCACAGCTTCCTCGAGCGGTTCCATGCGCAGGAGGAAGCATTCAACGAAGAGCAATAAAATACCCCCTTGGATGGAGCGGATACCGGTCGGCAGTATCGTTTTCTTCCCGTTTTATCGCAAGTCAAGAAAATAACGCAGCCTGATAACAGCATATCTGCGATATGCAATTCAACGCTGTTGCTGTTGCATTAAAAAGTTGAATTGCTATAATACACAAAAAAGCCCCGGTAAATGCATTTCTGCACTTACCGGGGCTTTTCCATGCCACCGGCGGGGCTTGAACCCGCACTCTGTCTCCAGAAAGGGATTTTAAGTCCCTCGTGTCTGCCAATTTCACCACAGTGGCTTCTGAATGAGCTGCTGCTCACGATCCTGCAAGCAGCAGCTCATATAATACAATAGAAATGCTGTTTTGTCAAGTTTACACTTTGCCGCCGTGCAGCTCTGCGTACATCTTGGAGCGGCACTCAGCCACAGCAGGGGTCATATTGACGTAGTGCTTGTGAGGCATCTCGATGCGCAGCTCGCTCTCCCAGGTCTCCTCGGTGAGCTGCTTGGCGATATAGGCCTTTTTCTCCGCAATGGAGGGCAGCTCGATGGCCAGCTCACCGTTCAGGATATGCGGCACCAGCAGCTGCTTGACGCGGGTGGGAACGATGGTGACGGTGCGCTCGATGGCATCAGAGTCGAGATTGACCATCGTGACCGGCTTGCCTGCCTCGATGACCTCGCCTTCCATGGCGATGAGGTCGCACTGCGCCTGGCCGTTTTCATCGTAGAGACGCCACGGCATCTTCTTGCCGGGGATGATGGCCTTGCTGGCGGAGTCGG
This sequence comes from Faecalibacterium sp. Marseille-P9590, assembly GCF_017377665.1. NCBI lineage: Bacteria > Bacillati > Bacillota > Clostridia > Eubacteriales > Oscillospiraceae > Faecalibacterium > Faecalibacterium sp. Marseille-P9590. Next base: position 56,770 of record NZ_JAFREF010000010.1, on the reverse strand, counting down.
AGCACTTCATCTTGGGCTGATAGCTGCCGTCGGGGCGCTTGACCGCCACCAGCTTGTACACGCCGCCGAACACGGGGTCCGAGGCCGAGGTGATGAGGTTCTCACCCACGCCGTAGGAGTCGAAGTGTGCGTGCTCGTACAGCTCCATGTTGGCGATCTTCTTCTCGTCCAGACCGTTGGAGGCCACCAGCTTGATGTAGGACTTCCCTGCTGCATCCAGTGCCTTGCGCAGGCGCTTGGAGCCTCGGGCCAGGTCACCGGAGTCGATGCGGGCGCTCTTGACGCGGCGGTTGGGGTTATCAGGATATTTCTCAATGAGGTAGTCGTCCAGCTTGATGAGGTTGGGCAGACCGCTCTCCATGATGTTGTAGGTATCCAGCAGCAGGCTGACGGAATCCGGGTAGGTATCGGCGAATGCCTTGAAGGCATCGAACTCGGTCGGGAAGAACTCGATAAAGCTGTGGGCCACAGTACCCACAGCCTTGACCTCAGAGCCGTACTTCATCTCGGCCAGACAGTTGGCCGTGCCGATGCAGCCGCCCAGAACGGCAGCATAAGCGCCGTCGTTGCCTGCGCTCTCGCCCTGTGCGCGGCGGGTTCCGAACTCCATGACGCTGCGGGGGGTGTGAGTGTTGAGGCCGGTGATGCGGGTGGCCTTGGTGGCGATGAGGCTGTGGAAGTTCATGGTCTGGAGCAGGTAGGTCTCGATGAGGATAGCGCCCACGAGGTCGCACTCGATGCGCACCATCTGCACATGGGGGTAGCAGACCGTACCTTCGGGCAGAGCGTACATATCGCCCTTCCAGCGGTACGTGCGCAGATACTCGCAGAACTCCTCACTCATGCCCTTGGTGCGCAGCCAGTGGACATCCTGCTCATTGAAGTGGTAGTTCAGCAGGAAACGGGTCAGCTTGCGCTGGCCGGCGCTGATGGAGTAGCCCTGGTTATCCGGGTTCTTGCGGAAGAACATATCAAACACAAGGGTCGTATCCCTAAAGCCGTTCAGAAACAGGCAGTTGGCCATAGTGAATTCGTAAAAATCAACGACCATTGCCGGATTGTCGTAGTCCTCATCCGGGATATACGGCACAACTTTGATTTCGCTCATGAAAAGTTTCCTCTCTTTTTCCGCGCACCCCTGCGGCGGGTGCAGCCAAACAAACTCTGCGCTGCCGCGCGTTTTGTCCTGTCATGACAGGATGTTTGTACCACTATAGCATCTTTGGCGGACAGACGCAAGAGGTTTTGGTAAAAAATGACGACAGAAAGAAAAAATGTTTTTTACGAAATCTTTACCAGCACCTCCGGCAGTGCTCTTCTGTCCTCGGATAAATCACGGGCATCGATGCCGCCCGGATATGCAAAAACACCCGCAGCGCCTTTTCGTGCTGCGGGTGTTTTGATATTTCAGATTCAGCCGTTCATGATGCTGGGGGTAGCATTCTTCAGCACGACGTCGTGGCTGCCGCCCTCAACGATGGAGGTGGAGGAAACGACAGTCAGCTTGGCCTTCTGCTGCAGTTCGGGGATGGAGAGTGCGCCGCAGTTGCACATGGTGCTCTTGACCTTGTACAGGGTGGTCTGGACGCCGTCGGCCAGCGGACCGGCGTAAGGAACATAGCTGTCCACACCTTCCTCGAAGCTCAGCTTGGTGGAGCCGCCGAGGTCATAGCGCTGCCAGTTGCGGGCGCGGTTGGAGCCTTCGCCCCAATACTCCTTCATATACTGGCCATTGATACGCACCTTGTTCGTGGGGCTCTCGTCGAAGCGGGCGAAGTAGCGGCCCAGCATGACGAAGTCAGCGCCCATAGCCAGTGCAAGGGTGATGTGATAATCGTGAACAATGCCGCCGTCAGAGCAGATAGGCACATAGATGCCGGTCTCCTTGAAGTACTCGTCACGGGCCTTAGCGACCTCGATGACGGCAGTAGCCTGACCACGGCCAATGCCCTTGGTCTCGCGGGTGATGCAGATAGAGCCGCCGCCGATGCCGATCTTCACGAAGTCAGCGCCAGCCTTTGCGAGGAAGCGGAAGCCCTCGGCATCCACGACATTACCTGCGCCCACCTTCACGGTGTCGCCGTAGTGCTCACGGATCCAGCCGATGGTGCGGCTCTGCCACTCGGAGTAGCCCTCAGAGGAGTCGATGCAGAGGACATCCACACCGGCCTCCACCAGAGCAGGCACGCGCTGGGCGTAGTCGCGGGTGTTGATGCCGGCACCGACGACGTAGCTCTTGTTCTTGTCCAGCAGCTCGTTGGCATTCTTCTTGTGGGAATCGTAGTCCTTGCGGAAGACGATATACTTCAGGTTGCCCTCGGCATCCACCAGAGGCAGGGTGTTGATCTTGTTGTCCCAGATGATGTTGTTGCAGTCATGCAGGGAGGTGTTCTCCGGGGCAGTGACCAACTTCTCGATGGGGGTCATGAAGGTGGTAACAGGAGCGTCATCGGGGGTGTGGTTGACGCGGTAATCGCGGGAGGCCACGATGCCCAGCAGCTTGCCGTTAGGAGTGCCGTCGGCGGTGATGGCGATGGTGGAGTGGCCGGTGCGGGCTTTCAGCTCCAGCACATCGTGCAGGGTGGCAGTGGGGGCCAGGTTGGAGTCGGAAACAACGTAACCGGCCTTGAAGCTCTTGACGCGGCGGACCATAGCGGCCTCGTTCTCGATGCTCTGGGAGCCGTAGATGAAGGAGACGCCGCCCTGACGGGCCAGCGCGATGGCCAGCTTATCGCCGGAGACAGACTGCATGATGGCGCTGATCATGGGGATATTCATTTCCAGCGGGCAGTTCTCCTCGCCCTTGCGGTACTTGACCAGCGGGGTCTTGAGGCTGACAGCTGTGGGGACATTCTCAGCAGAAGAGTAACCCGGCACCAGCAGGTACTCGCCAAAGGTACGGGAGGGTTCTTCGTAAAAATAAGCCATATTCAAACTCCTTTTCTCTTAACGCATCCGCAACGGATCATATCAAACAACATCAAAACAATTTCATGTTTTCGACTTAGGAATTGATTGTATATACTTTACCACAAACCCACGCGGAATACAAACCCCTGCCCCGCCAAACTTTATAAATGTCCTTTGCAGAAAAACAGGCAAATTGACCTAAGGTCATACTTTCCCTCGCTGTGGGTCGATTTCTCCGGATTTTTGGACGCAAAAAAGCCCGTCCGAAACCAGACGGGCTCTTTTGCACACGAAGCGGAATATCGCCTGTGCGGTGTCGGCCGACAGCTGTGAAGGAGAACAGCCGGAGGAGGATGGCGGACACCCGATATTCCAAAAAACAAGAAGAAAAAGATTTCATGATCCAGAAGGGTCTTGCCCTCTCTGTAACCATATTGTAACTCTTTTGAAGGACTTTTGCAATAGTTTTTTGTAATTTCTTTGTAATTATTTTTGTAAAGATTCTGTGACAGAGCTTCCGAATTCCAGATAGCACTCAAAGGCTGCGTGCTCTTCCCTCCGGCCCAGCACATACCAGCCGTTTCCTGAGGGGGCATAGAACACCTGCACGGTCTGGCCCATCGGCACTTCACGGTGGTACTTGATGGAAGCGAAGGACAGCGGCGCAGCCTCCACGACCTCCTGCGGCAGAGCGTCGCAGGCGATGTCCAGATAGAGGGAGTTGTTGATATGGCCGTTGAGGTCACACATGGAGTAGCTGGCGCGGCGCTCCCCTGCCGCCGTCAGCGGCTGGCTCTTGTGGACGATCTGGGGCAGTTCTTCGGGCAGGTCGTCGTTCTGGAAGTCCGGCATCGTCCAACCGGGGGTGCGCAGGATGCGCCCTGCCTCGGTGTCCACGATCATCCAGCGGCAGTCCACGAGGGCCAGCTTCTCCCCTGTTTCGCTGGTGATGGTAGTCAGCCGTTTCATCGTGCCTTTCTTGAACACCTCGCAGGCCGTGGTCAGGTTGATCTTCTCCGCACGGCCGGGCATCCGCCAGACCCTGAGGGCCTGCTTGCCCACGAGGAATGCGCTGTGGCGCTCCCTGAAAAAGGCGTGGTCCATGCCGTAAGCCCGGGCATGGTCTGCCGACACCTGCTCCACATACCGGAACAGAGCGCTGGGCTTCAGGCAGCGGCGGAAGTCGCTGTCGCCGTCCAGCACGGTCATCTGCTCCGTATAGCTTCTGTATTCGCTCATATTCTTTCCCTTTCCTTATAAAAAGGGGCTGTACACCTCTGCACAGCCCCCTCAGGTTCAATACATATTGCGCGTTTTCCTGCGCACTTTGCGCCAGATATTGAAGCAGGCCAGAGCCAGCATCGCCGCCAGCAGCATCAGGAACAGATACCCGCTGCCGCCCTCGTCGTAGCTCTTCATCTCGCTCCACTTCACGTCCAGCTCGCTGTTGACCTCATCGCTCAGGGCAGTGAACACCTCTTCTTTGGCCGCAATGTCCTCGGAGGGGTACGCGATCTCGCTGTACTTGAGGTCTTCATCCAGAATCTCCCATACACAGTGCATGGGGGTGGTGTAGCCGATATACTCGATATTGGCCTTGCCGACGTCCGGTGCACACATGAAGTTGATGAACATCTCTGCAGCTTCCTCGTGCTCACTGGTGGCGGGGATGGCCATGCTGTCCACCGACAGCACCGTTCCCTCCTCAGGGAACACCCAGGCCAGGTCGGGGTTGTCGTCGATCATGGTGATGGCGTCGCCGGAGTAGTAGACGCCGACGGCCGCCTCGCCGCCGATCATCTTATCGAAGATCTCGTCCATGACATAGGCCTGCACCAGAGGCTTCTGGGCTTTCAGCTCGTCCACCACAGCATCCACATCCTCCGTGGTCTGGGGGTTGACGCTGCTGCCGCTCTTGAATGCACCGATGGCGTAGGCGTCGCGGCTGTTGTTGAACATCAGGATGTTGCCTGCATACTTCTCGTCCCACAGGTCTGCCCAGCTGGTGGGGGCCTCGTCTACCATCTTTGTATTGTAGATGATGCCAGTGGTGCAGAGGGTGTAAGGCACGGTGTAGGCATTCTCGGGGTCATAGTCCCCGTTGCGGTACTCCTCGTCGATGTTCTGGAAGTTCGGGATGTTGCTGTAGTCCAGCGGCATCAGCATCCCTTCGCTTATCATCTTGGCGACCATGTAGTCCGACGGAATTATGACATCGTAGTTGGCCGCGCCGGACTTCAGCTTGGCGTAGAGGGACTCGTTGGAGTCGAAGGTGGTATAGTTGACCTTGATGCCGGTCAGCTTTTCAAAGGCCGCCACCACGTCCACGCTGTCGTCGGAACCGTTGGAGATATACTCGCCCCAGTTGTAGACGTTCAGGGTGACATTCTGGCCCTTGAAGCGGGTCCAGTCGTAGTCATCTGAAACAGAAATGTCCTCCGTGACCTCGATCTGTCCCGCGGCCAGAGCCGACAGCGGCATGGTCAGCGCCAGCACAGCCGTCAGCAGAAGAATGACGAAACGCTTCATTTGACATCTCCCCCTCTCAGTGCGCGCTGGTCGCGGCGGTAACCGCGGCTCTCCATGGCGTTGGAGATGAGGATGATGCTCAGAATGACCACGAACATGATGGTGGACAGCGCGTAGATCTCCGGGCTGACCTTCTTGCGGGTCATGGAGTAGATGGCGATGGGCAGTGTCTCCACCGTACCGCAGTTGAAGTAGGAGATCATGAAGTCGTCGATGGAGTAGGTCAGGCTGATAAGGAAGCCCGACAGGATGGCCGGGCTGATCTCGGGCAGGATGACCTTGAAAAATGCCTGCCGGGGGTCACAGCCGAGGTCCAGCGCCGCCTCAAACAGCTTGATGTCCAGCTGTTTGAGCTTGGGTGTAACATTGAAGATGACATACGGCACGTTGAACGCGATATGGGCGATGAGCAGCGTGGGAAAGCCCATGATGTTGTCGGGCAGGAAGTCCAGCTCAGACGCAAAGCGCTGGTATGCCACAAAGAGCATCATCAGGGAGATACCGGTGATGATCTCGGGGTTGACCGTGGTGATATAGGTGATATTCGTCACCAGCAGGCGGCTCTTGCGCCCCATGGAGGCGATGCCCAGAGACGCCGCAGTTCCCAGCACGGTGGCGATGACCGCCGAGAACAGTGCCAGATACAGCGACACCCACAGCGCGTGCAGGATGGACTCGTTGTGGAGCAGGCTGGTGTACCACTTAAAGGTAAAGCCGGTAAAGAGGGCGTAGCCCTTGCTCTGGTTGAAGCTGAACACGACCATGTACGCGATGGGCAGGTACATGAAGCAGAAGAACAGGATGACGTAGGCGCGCTGCATCAGACGCAGATGTTTCGTTTTCATCAGGACACACCCTCCATCTCATCCTCGTCGAAGCTGGACGTAAAGCTCATGCAGAGCAGCACGATGACCATCAGCACGAGGCTCATGGCAGAGCCGACATTGAGGTTGTAACTGTTGCCGAGGAACTGCATCTCGATCAAATCGCCGATGAGCAGATTGGAACCGCCGCCCAGCATACGGCTGATGACAAAGGTGGACACCGCCGGGACGAACACCATCGTGATGCCGGTGCTGATGCCGGGGATGCTCATGGGGATGAGCACCCGGAACAGAGTCTTGGTGGTGGAAGCGCCCAGGTCCTGCGCTGCCTCCACGATGCTCTGGTCGATTTTGGTCATGCTGGTGTAGAGGGGCAGGATCATATACGGCACATAGTTGTACACCATGCCCAGCACCACAGCGCCGGAGGTATTCAGCATGTTGTAGGGTCCGAGGCCGAAGACGCCCAGAACGGCATTCACAGGGCCGTTGATGCTCAGCAGACCCATCCATGCGTAGGTACGGAGCAGGAAGTTCATCCACATGGGCAGCATCACCAGCATCAGCATAATGTGCTGCTTGTTGACGCGCAGCCGGGAGAGGAAATAGCCCACCGGGAACGCGATGATGAGGCAGATGACGGTGGAGATGAGAGCCAGCAGCAGGCTGCGGGCGAACACCGAGCCATAGCCGCTGACAGTCACCAGATTGTCCAGCGTAAAGCTGCCGTTGGAGTCGGTGAGGGCGTAATACACCACGATGAATAACGGCACCACCGTGAACAGCACCATCCATACAAAGTACGGATAGGCCAGTTTCTTATCGTAAATCTTCATGCGGCCTCACCCCTCCGAACGCGACATGATATGGATCTCGTTGGGGCCGATGCGCATACCGATGGTCTCACCGGGCGTGCAGGCGCGGGTGGAATGGATGAGCCACTCGCGGCCCTCGCACTCCACATGCATCTCGAAGTGGACGCCCTTGAAGATGACGTCATTGACGACGCCCACCAGCTGGCCTTCCACCGGGGAGACCACTTCAATATCCTCGGGGCGGACGACCACCTGTACGCTCTCCTCCCGGGCAAAGCCGCGGTCCACACAGGGGAACTCGACGCCCGAGAAGGAGACGAGGAAATCACGGTGCATCACGCCGTCCACGATGTTGGAGTCGCCAATGAAGTCAGCAACAAAGGCGTTCTTGGGCTCGTTGTAGATGTCCTCGGGGGTGCCGATCTGCTGCACCTTGCCGCCGTTCATGACGACGACGGTGTCGGACATGGTCAGGGCCTCTTCCTGGTCGTGGGTGACGTAGATGAAGGTGATGTTCATCTCGCGCTGCAGGCGCTTGAGTTCCAGCTGCATCTCTTTGCGCAGCTTGAGGTCCAGGGCGCCCAGAGGCTCGTCGAGAAGCAGGATCTCCGGCTCATTGACCAGGCTGCGGGCGATGGCCACGCGCTGCTGCTGGCCGCCGGACATCTGGCCGATGCTGCGGCGCTCGAAACCCTTCAGGCCCACGACTTCCAGCATATCCCGCACTTTGCGGCGGATGGTCTCTTCGTCCATCTTCTTGAGGCGGAGGCCGAAGGCCACATTCTCAAAGACGTTCAGGTGGGGGAACAGCGCGTATTTCTGGAACACGGTGTTCACCGGACGCTTGTAGGGCGGTACGCCTGTGATGTCCTCTCCTTTCAGCAGCACTTTGCCGGACGTCGGTTCCAGAAAGCCCGCAATGAGGCGGAGGGTGGTGGTTTTGCCGCAGCCGGAGGATCCCAGCAGCGTCACAAACTCTTTGTCATGGATGTCGAGGTTCAGCCCATCCAGGATGCGCTGACCATCAAATTCCACTACGATGTCTCGCAGCGAAACGATCACCGAGTTGTTCATTTCTTTCCTATATCCTCCTTGTAACTCAGATACGAAAAAAGACAGGGGTTTACTCCCCCATCCTTCTATCGCATTAGGGTGACTTTGAGTCTGCTCCCGCAACCATCCCACACCGTCTGAACGGCCTTTTTCGTGTCATACCGCGTCGTTCTCCCTTGCAATCCGTCAGGATTGCTGCGGAAGCCCTCCTTGTCTGACGCAAAAACGCCTCGCCCATCCAATATGTGCTGGCTGTGGGAGCAGACTCATCCCCGCACAACATCCATGACGACCGTAACATTGCGCAGTTATTCTGCCCTGTCTTGTCTATCTTAAACAATCTTTGTCAAAATGTCAATCACTCTGCTGATGTTTACCGGAACTTTGACTCCGAGGGGGCTTTTCCCACCCGGGTTTTACATCAATTTTTCATATAGCGTTTCCTTATACAGCATAAAAGCACCTACAGTGCAGAACTGCGGGTGCTTTTGGGATAAATTCTCAGGTGTCGGCTTTCAGCTGCCGGGCCGTCAGGCAGAGGGCCTGCACGGTCTGGCCGTCCACGGTGTAGACAGAGCTGTCGCCCGACACCATCATATAATAGCCGTCGGTGCCGATGGCATACGTCAGGGTGACAGTGCCGTCAGCTGTCGTCACCTCTGCTGTCACCAGCGGGGCGTCGAAGCCGCAGGCGGAAAGGTCGGCGGCAGTGTTTTGCCCGGTGACATAGCTGGCCAGTGCGGCCAGCAGAGCGTCCGTCTTGTCGGTGTCCAACGCAGCATCCGGCTCATCTGTGAGCTGCCAGACGGTCTGGTAGGTGGTGCTGTCGGCCTCCGTGGGCCGAGATACGGATTGCAGCTTGATCGTCTCGCCGCTTTGGAGGGTGTAGCTCACAGCCTCGATGTCCGAGACTGTGATACCCGCCGGGCTGAACGCCCCAAATAGCTCCGCCTTTGTCTGCTCCATGCAGCGGAACCTGGCCGCGTCCACGGTATAGACAGCATCGCCGCCCTCCCGCCGGACGTACACATCCCCGGTGACGGGGTTCTCTGCTCCCACGGTAAGGGTGGTGCTCTCCCCCGCCGCCGAAACATTTACGACAAGCCGGGGCGCGTCGAAACCGTAGTCCTCGCCGGGCTGCGCCTCGAGCTGGCGCCTGGCCTTCATGCCTGCCAGCGCGGTCCGGATGGTGTTGCAGGCCGAATCATCCAGATGGTAAGCCGGGTCCTCGGTCAGCGTCCAGCCGTCATCAGAGGGCCGGAGCGTCAGCGTATCGCCGCCATACTGGATGGAGACGCTTTCCAGCGTAGCGGTGGTCACATCCAGCAGCGGGATGCTGCCGTCCTCGGCCTCGCTGGCGGCCTGTTCGGCCTTCTGGTTCGCGTGGGTCAGCAGGGCCAGCGCCGCCCCGGCGGCGAGGACGAATACCAGCAAAACGATGAGGGTATGCTGTTTTGCTTTCATGGCGTGCCTCCTTACTTGCGGCGGCGCAGCAGCACCACCACTGCGCCCACGGCCAGCACAGCCGCCGGGAGGATGAGGACGAACAACAGACCCAGCACAGCGGCGGTGTGGCCCGAGATGGTGATGGGCGCAGCTTCCAGTGCCTTGGACTCCACGAGGGTGGTCCCCTCCTGCCCGGCCAGAGAGGCAGCGCAGCCCTGCAGGAAGGTCACGTTGCCGGGAACAGTCTGGTAGACGGCCTCGTTGTCCATGTTGCCGCAGTTGACCCAGATGACCTCTGCGCCGGTGCTGTTATTAGAAGCATAGGCTGCCAGCGCAAAGGGGCCGTCGGGGTCGCCGTCTTCCTGCTCGGCGGTGGTCATCTCATAGCCCGCCGCCTTGCTGTAGGAGCTCTCGGTGCTGACCAGCAGGGCTTCCGAAGTGATGCCCTCCGTCTCGGTGATGGTGATGCCCTGCGCCATCTGCAGCAGGACGCGGCGGCTGGTGTCGATGCCGTCCAGTGTACCGCTCTCAGTGTCGGTGGCGTAATCCGGCAGCAGATAGTAGGGGTAACCGTTCAGGTAATGGCCGCTGTCCCCTTCCACTACGAGTCCGGGCGTCCGGGTCAGGCCAAACTCGGCCATCAGGGCATCAAGATTTGGGGTGGAGTAATAGCTGTCGGTGGTGAGCATCAGATGTCCGCCGTTTTTCAGGTAGGCGCGCAGGGCCGACATCTCATCCACGAGGCCGCCCACCGATGCAAAGTCCTGCTGCGGGTCATTGATGATGAGCAGGTCGCAGTCATCCGGGATGGTGTCCGTCAGCAGGTCGAGGGGGCTGACGGAGAGGTTCTGGCCTTCCAGCGCATCGGTCAGGGTGTCGGTGAGGCGCTGTTCGCCGTGGTTCGTCGTGTAGTAGGCGTGGAGCTCTTCGCCACTGGTGATGCGGTAGATGGCAGCGGTGAGCTTATTTTCGCCGCCAAAGGTCACACTGTAGCTGCCGGTGGTGTAGTAGTCGGAGTAGTCATAATCGTAGAGGTCGGACGCCGCCAGCACGGCGCTCTTCTCCCCCGAGACGAGGATGAGACTGCCGTTCTCAGCCGACTGCACGCCGTACTGGGCGGCGAAGGTCGGGTAGACGGCGGGGTCTTTCGTCTCCCACTTGATGTGGCTGCTCTCGGAGGCGTAGCGGTCCAGCAGCTTTGTGATGATGGCGTCCTCGCTGCCCGTCTCGGCCAGATAGTAGATGGTGACATCCTGCGTCAGGGCGTGGACGATGTCCTTGGAGCTGTCGCTGAGGGTGTAGAGCCCGGCTTCCGAGAGGTCGAACTCGGTGTACTTCGTCGGGATAGCCCGGACGATGAGGTTGAGCAGGACGGCCAGCACGACCACCAGCACCGTGACCGCCGAGGCATAGATGCCGCTGCGCAGCCGCAGCCGTTCCAGCGGACCTGCGCTCTTTTTCTCAAACTTCTTCATAGTCTGCCCCCTCTCAGTTCCAACGGCGCTTCTCGATGCTCTGCGCCGTAAAGAAGAGGAAGAGCACCGGCACCGTCAGATAATAAACCAGCGTCTGGATGGAAAAGCTGTTGTTGACGAACTCCTCAAAGGGCGCAAACAGGCAGAGGGCGCTCAAGACAGCACTGAACGCTTCGGTGAGCCATGCGCTGCGCAGCAGGAACAGGGCGCTCAGCCCGGCACAGAGGGCCGCAAAGCAGAAGCAGCCCAGCGTGAAGCTCCGGGTGCGCAGGCCCACCGCAAGGGAGGCTCCCGCCGACAGAGCCGTAAAGACCACCAGTGCCACGGCACTCCCGGCGTTGAACATACTGCGGAGGCTGGGCATCATATAGGTCAGCAGCAGAGCCGAAAAGCCCATGACTGCTGCGATGATCTGGTTCTCCGTGAGGCCGGAGCAGAACTCGCAGACGGCAATGGCCGCACAGCCCAGCAGGAAATAGCACAGCAGCGCGGCGAAATTTGCCCCGCAGGCCGAGGCCGTGCCGCCCAGCAGCCAGAGCACGACGATCATGATGCCGTCGGCCAGACAGGGCAGCGCGAACACGGTGCAGAGTGCCAGATACTTGCCCACCACGATGCCCCACACGGACACCGGGCTGGTGAGAAGGAGCTGGTCGGTGCGGGCGCGGCGCTCTTCGGCCAGCGAGCGCATGGCCAGCACCGGGAAATAGAGCAGCAGCACGAAGATCGTGCGATAGAGCGTATAGTAGCCAAAATCCGTCAGGCCGTAACCGAGGTTCAGGGCCAGAAAATAGATGCCGGAAGCCGCCAGCAGAAAGGCCGTGAGCACATAGCCCATCATGCCGTGAAAAAAGCTGCGCAGCTCCCGCTTGTAGATGGCAAGCATCGAATCAGTCCTCCTTTTTATCCGAAGTCTCTTCCGGAGCCGTCAGCTCAAGGAAGAGTTCTTCCAAATCGCGCTCTTCGGCGGCAAGGTCCACGACAGCGGCCAGATGCCCCTGCGACAGGATGAGCGCCTTATCACAGACGGCCTTCACTTCACTGAGGATGTGGCTGGACAGGATGACCGTGTGGGTGCGGCCCAGCTCCCGGATGAGGCGGCGCAGCTCGATGACCTGCGCCGGGTCGAGACCCACGGTGGGTTCGTCCAGAATGATGAGCTGCGGACTGCCCAGCAGCGCCTGCGCCACGCCCACCCGCTGGCGGTAGCCCTTCGAGAGGCTGCGGATGAGCCGGGGCAGAACGTCTTCCAGACCGGTACGGCGGGCGGCAGACTGCACCTGCGCCGGGCGGTCTGCTTTCTTGACGCCTTTCAGTTCGGCGGCAAAGTCGAGATATTCGGCCACCGTCATCTCCGGGTAAAGGGGCGGCTGTTCCGGCAGATAGCCCACGCAGGCCTTGGCGGCGTCGGCTTCCTCGGGCAGCGGATGGCCCGCCACCGTCACCTGTCCCTCCGTGGCGGCGAGGTAGCCGGTGAGGATGTTCATGATGGTGGACTTGCCGGCACCGTTCGGCCCCAGCAGGCCGTAAATGACGCCGTCCTCCACCGTGAAAGAGATGTCGTCCACTGCAAGGCGGCTGCCGTATTTCTTGGTGAGGTGGGATACTTCTATCACAAAAAACGCTCCTTCTCTGCGGGTGTCCCCGGGAATATCTGCATCATTTTAGCCCGAAAATGTGTCAGAAATAAGATAAACCTGTGTGCGTTTCCAAATATTGTTTCTTTTGCGCTGGTGCGGCAGTTTTCGCGGCTGGACGCAAAAAGAGCGCCGCTCCCCGCAAAGGGAACGACGCTCTTGGAAGCCTTGTAATTGTTGCAATTACTTACGGCCGAAACGCTTGTTGAAGCGCTCAACACGTCCGCCGGTGTCGACCAGCTTCTGCTTACCAGTGTAGAAAGGATGGCACTTGGAGCAAACTTCGACGTGGATCTCGGGCTTGGTGGAACGAGTCTTGATGACGTTGCCGCATGCGCAGGTGATGGTGCAGTCAACGTAGTTCGGATGGATACCCTGTTTCATTCTTTTCACCTCATTTCTGGTTCTGACTTATTGGGGCCATATTTAATGTATGTGCCCATCACAACCTTCAATATCGGCTACCCCCTCGAGCGGCCTTGGAAACGATTGCCTTAATATTATATCACTCTCCAAAAAAATTGCAAGAGGATATTTTGACTTTTTTGCACTTTTTTCTGGAAAGTCCTTCTCTCCGCCCCGGAAAAACGAACAAGCCCGGCAGAAAACTCTGCCGGGCCGTTTCTGATTCCTCCAGCCTCACCTGGGAATGGGCGTTCCAGCTCCCGCAGGACGGCTGCTTTCCGCAAAAGCAGCCGTCAGAGCCAGAGTTCCAAGACAAGGCTTATCTGCATCGCATCCGAAAGACACGATGAAACGAATTTACTGGACAAAGTAAATGCCGTCGGCACCCTCCACATCCGAGATGGCGACCATGAGCAGCTCGCCCTCGTCCGTCCAGGTAAAGATGCAGGCGTAGCGCAGCTCCTCGCCGTTGTAGTCGAAGATGACGCCCACGCTGCCGTCGTCGAGATACTGGTAAGTGCCGTTCAGCGTGCCGCCGCCCTGGATCATCTTTGCGCCGCCTGCGGCGTCAAAGGTGAACTGCAGCGTGCCGCCGTATGCCGCCAGAGACTCGTCCATCTCGGCCTGGGTCATCTCGCTGCCGTCGATGTAGCCGCCGGCAAACGACCAGACCGTGTTGCTCATGTCCGGCGTATCTGCCTGCGGAAGCTCCCACAAAGAGTTTTCCTCTTCCAGTACAGCTGCCGTAGGGGCTGCATCCACAGAGATGGCCGGCGCGGCCAGCACCGGTGTCGAAAGCGAGGCCAGAAGTGCCGCGCTGAGTGCAAGAGAAGTGATACGTTTCATAAAACTTTTCCTCCTTGTGCGATATTCGGAGAGCACATTTTGTCTGGTTCCAGTATACTCTTTTCTGCCCCTGCGGCGGACAGTTTGACACGATTCGCCCCGAAACTGCGCTCAATCGACCCGGCTCACAGGGAAACGCGGAGGATGAATCTGCCGTCCTGCACCGAGAAATCCGAAAGCCCTTTATATTTTTCCACGATAGCGCAGATGCTGCGCACGCCAATGCCGTGTCCTTCAGCGTGGGTCACCGGCAGGCCGTTTTCAAACTGTATTCCCTCCGGACAGGGATTGACGAACTGCAAAAAGAGATGCCCGTTCTTTTCCCGGGCAGTAACTTCAATGTATGCAGGGCCATTCTCTGCTTTCATCCTGCGGCAGGCCCGGAGCGCATTTTCCAGCGCATTGGAGAGCAGCACGCAGAGGTCTGTCTCAGCCACCGAGATAAGCTGCGGGATATGAGCCTGAATGTTGAGCAGCACACCGCAGCTCTCCGCCCGGCCTGCAAAGGACGAGAAGATGAGGTTCGCAGCCTCGTTCTCGCAGTAGGTCGTCACCTTGCTGGCCTCTATCTCGGAGCAGATGCTTTGGATGTACTCCTGTGCCTGCTCTCCCCTGCCGTTCTCGATGCAGGCGGAGATGTATTGCAGATGGTGGCGCAGGTCGTGGCGGTAGGCGCGAGTCTGCTGCTGCGAGGTGCGCAGGGCCTCGATCTCCCGCACCGCCTGGCCGACCTGCAATTTGAGGTTGTTCCGGGTCTGTTCCAGCTGGCCGCGGGTGCGCTCCTCTGCCGAGACCCGGAGGACAAAGACGATATATGCCACGCTGCACACGAAGGGCATGAATTCCACCGCCGCCTGATTGCCCTGGGCGAGAAGGTCGGTGTAGATGCGGGTCACATAATCGAAAAGGTAGCCTGCCAGCGGCACTACGCCGAACAGAAGCTGCATCGAGCGCGGATACCGGGCAAAGCTGCGGGCCGCCGGTGCAACATAGCGCAGCAATACCGCCAGCAACGGCAGCGTGACCACCATCTCGACGGCGGGCTGCAGCCAGTCGATGCCCGGCACCATCGCAATGACCAGCAGCGCCACCCAGCGCCGGAGCTGACAGCACAGATACGCCGCCAGCACCGAGATGGTGGGCCAGAGCCATTTTCCGCTGAGGACGCTGAGGATGATGGCGAGCGGCAGATGGGTGGTAAGCGGATACGCCTCCTGCATCGCCATCCAGCTACCCTTATAAGTAATAAGCGCCTGCATCAAGAGCATAGCTGCTGAGCCGACCGCCAATATAATGCAGTTTTTCTTCGTCCAGCTGATGTCACAGAACGCCGCCGAGAGTGCGATGCCAAAGAGCGCCACGGCAACACCGTTTGGTACAGTAAGAGCGTTCACTACATGACCACCTGCTTTCGGTCAAAAATATAGCTCAGATAGCGCTCTTTCGTTTCCGAATACTTCCCGTGGGGCAGCGGCACCACGGCTCCGTCCTGCATCGTGATGGAGCGTGCTGCGATGTTGGCGATATACTCCATATTGATAAGGAAGGAGCGGTGGGGACGGAGGAAATTCGGGTATTCCACGAGCTGGTCACAGAGGTCGTCCAGCCGGCCCATGCTTTCCAGCACGACGCCGTTGTTCAGGTGAAACGTGAGCGTCCGCCCCATCACCTCGCAGTAGACCAGCTCTTCCAGCTCCAGGCGGACGATGCCGCTCTTGCTCCGGAGGATGAGGCTGTGCTTCCGCTCCCTGGTGCAGGCCGCACAGGCCGAGTCCATCAGGCGGAAAAAGTCCTCTCTCCGGATGGGCTTGAGCTGGTAATACCATGCATCCACCGCGTAGGATTCCACCGCAAACTCCGTGCTTGAAGTAAGGAAGATGATCTTCACATTCGAGTCATATTCCCGTATCTCCCGGGCCGCAGCCATCCCGTTTTCGCCCGGCATCAGGACATCCAGCAGGATGATGTCGAAGCGCGTTCCCTTCTCCACTTCCGCCATCAGCTCGACCGGGCTTTGATAAGACGTATGGGCAAAGTCCTGCCCGCGGTCAGCAGCATATTCTTCCAGCAGAGCTTCCAGCCGTCTGGTCTCTTGGGTCTCGTCGTCACAAAATGCGATCTTCAGCATAAGGGGATTTATCCATTCCCTTCTTTGTTTATTCTCTTCTATAGTATAGAGATTCTTGCTTTTTTCGTCAAGTTGTGATGGCAGTCCACCGGGCTGATTGCTTGCCGCCTGCAGGCGGCCATGCTGATTCGTCAACGATCACTTTTGCACATAAAACGAGTCTCCTGCATTGGGAAATCGATGCAGGAGACCTGTTATTACCATATTATGAGGGAACCGTAATTTATAATTTCGCACCCGGCAACAAATGAAAAATACCACAGGAAAATGACGCAGAAAATATTCTTTTCAACCCGCCTGCTGCCGCTTATCCAGGCGCATCTTATCCGCAATCATCGCGATGAACTCCGAGTTGGTCGGTTTACCGCGCAGATTGTGGATGGTGTAGCCGAAGTAGCTGTTCAGGGTGTCCACATCGCCACGGTCCCATGCCACCTCGATGGCGTGGCGGATGGCGCGCTCCACACGGCTGGCGGTGGTGCCGTTTTTCTTGGCGATCTCCGGGTACAGGCGCTTGGTGACGGCATTGATGTACTCCGGCTCGTTCATGGTGAGCAGGATGGCATCCCGCAGGAACTGGTAGCCTTTGATGTGGGCAGGGACGCCGATCTGATGCAGAATGTCCGTGACCTTCAGCTCGTCGCTGTCCACGCTGGCCGTGATAAGCCGCTTCTGGTGGCCGTGGGCGACTTTGAGCACCCGGCTGGCAAGGACATTCTCGTCGAATGGTTTGACAAAGTAGTAGGCGAAGCCCTCATCCAGCAGCTCCTGGACCATTTCCTCGCTCTGGAAGGCGCCGGTGACGAAAAACGTGGTGTGCGTTTCGCCGGCGGCGACATATTTCTGCTTGACGGCCAGAGCATCCAGCCCGGGCATGAAGGCATCCAGCAAAACCACCTGCGGCCGCACCACAAGCATCTTCTGCAAAACCTGAAGGCCGTCTTTTTCCACGACGGTCACTTCTACGCCTTTTTGCTCCAGTGCCTCTCGACAGGCTGCCGTAACATCCGCACTGGTATCCGACATCAAAAATCTTACTTTATCCATCGTACTATCCTCCAATGTGTGCAGTTCCCTTTACAGTCTAGATTTTACCATATTTTACCATGGATTGCAACAGGAATTTTTTACATTTTCTGGAATTTTCACAAAAATCTTCTTGTTCATTCTGCGGTCTGCGCTTCGGTACCGTTTTGAGCGGCGTTTTTTGCCTGTTCGAGCATCGTCTGGGCGAAAATCCCGTAGCCTCGGGTGGGGTCATTGACCAGAACATGGGTCACAGCACCCACGAGGCGCCCATTTTGGAGGATGGGGCTTCCGCTCATGCCCTGCACGATGCCGCCGGTCGCAGACAGAAGCGAAGGGTCGGTCACCCGGATGACCAGATTCCGGCGAGGGTCGGCGTCGCTGACCCGCTCGATCTGGATGCGGTAAGCGCGGGGCGCTTCCCCCTCGATGGTAGCCCATATCTCAGCGGGGCCGGTGACGACTTCCTGCGCGAACGCGATCTCCCGCAGCTGGCCCGAGAAGTGGGTGCGCGTCGTGCCGTAGACGCCGTTCTCGCCGTTGATGCGGATGGTGCCGATGGCGTGGGCGCTCAGGAAATGGCCCTTTAACTCACCGGGGCTTCCGGCCGTTCCGGCACTGCAGCCGGTTATCTCGCAGGGAACGATCTCGCCGCTGCGCAGGGCGACGCTTTCGCCGGTGTCGCTGTCGCTGATGGGGTGGCCCAGTCCCGCAAATACGCCGAGCTCCTCGTCAGCAAAGGTCAGTGTACCCACACCGGCAGAGGAGTCCCGCACCCACATTCCGGCCCGCCACTGCCCGGCGGCACCGTCCCACACTGGGGTCAGGGTAGTCAGCTTCTGCTCGCCGCTGCGGATATACACGACCTCCACGGACTGCCCCTCGGCAGCGTCCAGGGCTTCCTTTACGGCTTCATTGCTCTCGGTGCGGGTCTGCCCGATGCAGATGACCCGGTCACCGAGGTGAAGCCCGGCCTCCTTGGCGGGATTCGATGTCCCGCCGCCAGCCTGCCCGATCTCCGAAAATCCCACGATGAGCGCCCCTTCGGAGAACATCTTGACGCCGAACGGTGTACCGCAGACGGTCACTCTGGGCCGCTCTGTCACCACCGCCCGGATGGTTTTGATGGGGAGCCACCCGCCCAGCGTCAGCGTCGTCTGGTAGCTGCCCACCGCCCGGGTGCTGGCAACATTCTGGCTCCCATGGCCACGCTGTGGCTCGACCCATGCAAAGCGGGGGAGATATAAGGCTTGTCCCGGCTCCAGATAGACCCGGTCCGGCAGACAGCTGTACAGCCAGCCCAAAGCTGCCGCAAGAGCCAGCAGCAGATATGCCGCCGCAAGCTTTGCCCGCTGCATTCTCTTCACGCCCATGGCCTCCCTCGCTGTTTTTGGGGTTATTATGCGGAGGCAACGAGGGAATTATCCTTCGGCAGTTGACTTTTGCGGCGAATCTTGCTACTATAAATAAAGTTTCCGTGCGGGAGTGGCGGAATGGCAGACGCGCTGGTTTTAGGCACCAGTTCCAACGGAGTGAGGGTTCGACCCCCTTCTCCCGCATAAAAAATGGCCCCAAGCTCAGGCTTGGGGTCATTTTTTATCTTGCAGAGAAGAGGGGTCGAACAGCACGGCCGCCCGCAGGCGGCAAGCAATCAGCCCGGTGCAACGGCGACGACCGCAGCCAGCGGCTGAAACAGGGAGGAGCTGTTGGGGCCGCGTTCTGATTTTTCAAAGCCCTGCCAAAGGGCTGCGGAAAAATCAGCTAACGCAACCCGTCGCTGTTGCTTAGTGCGCGGGTCCCACGAGTCAGGAATGTCTACGGGGACCGCAGCCGCTGATGGCCCCAAGCTCAGGCTTGGGGTCATTTTTTATCTTGCGGAGAAGAGGGGTCGAACAGCACGGCCGCTCGACAGTTCGTACCATGATATGGACAAATAATCCCCTTAATGAATCAGGCTGCCGTCTCCGTAAAACAGAGACAGCGGCCTGATTTATTATTTTTGACTACTTTTTGTCCCGGGGAAAACCCGGAAAAATCCTGCTATGACCTACTTTTTCTGACTACGATTCTGACTACAAAGTACCCGGCAAAAGCAGGCAGTATCTGATACGCACAGACAACAAAAAAATCCACGAAATATCGATTTTTCATCGACATTCCGTGGATATTTTCTGGTGCGAGTAGTGATACAGAACTTTTCAAAAACCATCGTAGTACAATTCGTTTTTAAGGTCATCGGATAGCAACTTGCTTGTATTGCACCCCGATGGGCAGCCGTGTTTGAAATATAGTTGCCTTTTATATACCACACAACCTAAAAATTATCAAGTACGCGCAGCGTTCACTTCTCCCATCACCGGGAGCAAATGAACGCTGCTTTTTTTGTTTACAACGAAAGGAGGCATCCGTGAAATGGCAGTATTTCGGGTAGAAAAGAACAGCGGCTACACGGTCATGTCAAACCACCACCTGCGGAACCGGGCCTTGTCCCTGAAAGCCAAAGGTCTTTTATCCCAAATGCTCTCCCTGCCGGAAGATTGGGACTACACCCTGCAAGGGCTGGCCCGTATCAACCGGGAAAGCATTGACGCGATACGGCAGGCCATCCGGGAACTGGAACAGGCGGGCTACATCCAGCGTTCCAGAGAACGGGACGAGAAAGGGCGGCTGCGCGGTGCAGACTATGTGATTTTCGAGCTGCCGCAGCCTGTCCCTGCATCGGTTTCACCTACATTGGAAAATCCAACGTTGGAGAATCCCACGCAGGAAAACCCTACGTTGGAAAATCCAATGCAATTAAATAAAGATAAACTAATTACAGAAAAACAAAAGAAAGAGGGATTAAATACCGATTCCATTCCTATCCATTCCCCAAACCCCTTGCCTTTGGACGAGGACGAGGCAGAGGCACCGCCGCCGGAACGGACGGGAAGCCGAAAGGAAACGGCCTATCAAATCTACCGGGGCCTGATTTTGGAGAACATCGAGTATGACACCCTCACCCAGAATCCCCGGATAGACCGGGAACAGCTGGACGAGATCGTGGACATCCTGCTGGAAACGGTCTGCACTTCCCGCAAGTCCATCCGGGTGGCCGGGGACGATTACCCGGCAGAACTGGTCAAGGCGAAATTCTTGAAGCTGGACAGCCATCACATTGAGTTCGTCATGGACTGCCTGCGGGACAACACCACCAAAGTCCGAAACATCAAGCAATACCTGCGGGCCATGCTGTTTAACGCCCCCAGCACCATCAACAGCTACTATGCGTCCCTTGTGGCGCACGACATGGCACAGCCCGATTGGGGCCGCCCGCCCAACAACTGACCGAAAGGAGCGTCCACCCATGAGAACCCTTTACCTGCGGCGGCTGGTGGTTCCACCCTAGCTGCTGTTTTTCCGACTACCTGCCAAGGAGGGATGCTGAATGCAGGAAGAAGTCACCCAGAAAACTATTGCCCTGTCCATGAAAACGGGCAAGCTCACCGCCCAAGCGTTGCAAGCTGCCCTGAAAAAATATTTGCAGCACCGGGCCAAGGGGCCAAAGCTGCACCACGGCAAGCAAAGCCTGAAACAGCTGAAAGCCCATGGTGCGGCCCTGACCAACATTGAAGTCACGGAGGCGAACATCGGGGCGTTCAAGCCCTGCGCCAAGAAGTACGGCGTGGACTTTACCTTGCGCAAGGACAAGACCACCCAGCCGCCCCACTACATCGTGATCTTCAAGGCCAAGGATGCGGATAATCTGGAACAGGCGTTCCGGGAGTTCACGGCCAAAACGCTCACTAAGGAGCAGCGGCCCTCCATCCGCAAGGTGCTGACCGCAGCCAAGCAGAAAGCGGCCCAGCAGCCGAAACGCGCCAAAGAAAAAATCAAGCAAAGGGGGCTGGAACGATGAAGCCTGAATGGAAAAAGCTGCTGGTGCTGAATCTACCGTATCTGCTGTTCGTGTACCTGTTCGCCAAATGCGGGCAGGCGTACCGTCTGGCGGCGGGCGTGGATGCTTCGGCAAAGCTGCTCCACCTGACGAACGGCATCTCTGTCGCCTTTGCAAGCCCGCTGCCCAGCCTGCATCTGTTTGACCTGTGCGTGGGCGTTGCCGGGGCGGTGGCTGTCCGGCTCATCGTGTACAGCAAGGGCAAGAACGCCAAGAAGTACCGCAAGGGCGAGGAATACGGTTCTGCCCGGTGGGGCACCGCTAAAGACATTGCCCCGTACATCGACCTCAAGTTTGAAAACAACATCCTGCTGACCCAGACCGAACGCCTGACCATGACTGGGCGGCCCAAAGACCCCAAAACAGCCCGGAATAAAAATGTGCTTGTGATCGGCGGCTCCGGCAGCGGCAAGACCCGCTTCTATGTGAAGCCCAACCTCATGCAATGTTTCCCCACTTCCGACTATCCCACCTCATTCGTGGTCACAGACCCAAAAGGCACACTGGTTCTGGAAACGGGCCAAATGTTCCAGCGGGCAGGCTACCGGGTGAAAATCCTGAACACGATAAACTTTTCCAAGTCCATGAAGTACAACCCCTTTGTCTACATCCACTCGGAAAAAGACGTGCTGAAGCTAGTGAATACCCTTATCGCTAACACCAAAGGCGAGGGTGAAAAATCAGCAGAAGATTTTTGGGTGAAGTCGGAACGGCTGTTCTACACCGCACTCATTGGCTACATCTGGTACGAGGCCCCGGCAGAGGAAATGAACTTCACCACCCTGCTGGAAATGATAAACGCCAGTGAAGCCCGCGAGGATGACCCGGACTTTCAAAGCCCGGTGGACCTCATGTTTGAACGGCTGGAACAGAAAGACCCGGACCACTTCGCCGTCCGGCAGTACAAAAAGTTTTTGCTGTCGGCCGGCAAGACCCGTTCCTCCATCCTGATAAGCTGTGGTGCCCGTTTAGCCCCATTTGACATCCGGGAGGTGCGGGAGCTGATGGAGGACGATGAAATGGAACTGGACACCATCGGGGATGAAAAGACGGTATTGTTCCTGATTATGAGCGACACGGACACCACCTTCAACTTCATTCTTGCCATGCTTCAAAGCCAGCTTATCAACCTGCTGTGTGACCGTGCGGATGATAAATACGGTGGCCGACTGCCTGTCCATGTACGGCTGATTCTGGACGAGTTCGCCAACATTGGGCAGATTCCCAACTTCGACAAGCTGATCGCCACCATCCGCAGCCGGGAAATCTCGGCATCCATCATTTTGCAGAGCCAGTCGCAGCTGAAAGCCATCTACAAAGATGCGGCCGAAATCATTTCGGACAACTGCGATTCTGTTCTCTTTTTGAGTGGGCGGGGCAAGAATGCCAAAGAGATCTCGGATGCGCTGGGGAAAGAGACCATCGACAGTTTCAACACCAGCGAGAACCGAGGTTCTCAAACCTCCCACGGACTGAACTATCAAAAATTAGGAAAGGCGTTGATGTCAGAGGACGAAATTGCAATCATGGACGGCGGCAAGTGTATTTTGCAGCTGCGGGGTGTGAGGCCGTTCTTCTCGGAGAAGTTCGACACTACCAAACACCCGCACTACAAGTACCTTGCAGATGCGGACAAAAAGAATACCTTTGATGTGGACAGGTTCTTATCCACTCTACGCCGGAAACGGCAGCAGGTGGTCGCACAGGACGAGCCGTTTGACCTGTATGAAATTGACCTGTCGGATGAAGATGCAGCCGCCGAATGAGGCGGCATTTTTTGAAAAAATTTTTGAGTGCCGCAGAACAAGCGGCGGAAAGTGAGGACCTTATGGAATTTTTCAACAGCGCAGTCGATACTTTGCAGACGATCGTGGTCGGTCTGGGCGGTGCCCTGTGTGTCTGGGGCGGCATCAACCTGCTGGAGGGCTATGGACAGGATAACCCCGGCAGCAAGAGCCAGGGCGTGAAGCAGCTGGTCGCGGGCGGTGGCGTTGCCCTGATCGGCGTGACCCTTGTCCCGCTGCTGTCCGGGCTGCTGGGCTAAGCCCTGCATCGCTGCCCACAATTTTCCGAATAACGAACACTTAAAATCCTACTCCGCGCTCTCCCACCGAACCGGGAGGGCGCGGGAAAGGAGGTATCTTTGCTTGATTAGTGAGATCATCGAGAAATGGATAAAGGGCATTTTGATAGATGGCATCACGGGCAACCTCTCCGGCCTGTTCGACAACGTGAACGCCAAGGTGGGCGAAATCGCTTCGGACGTTGGTTCTACCCCGCAGGCATGGAACAGCGGCATTTTCAATATGCTGCGCAGTCTTTCCGAAACGGTAGTACTGCCCATTGCAGCGGCCATCCTTGCCCTTGTGATGTGCCATGAGTTTATCCAGATGATTACCGAAAAGAACAATATGCACGACTTCGATACTTCCATGTTCTTCCGCTGGATTTTCAAGTCTGCCTTTGCCATCCTCATTGTCAGCAACACATGGAATATCGTCATGGGCGTGTTCGATGCGACTCAGAGCGTTGTTAACCAAAGCTCCGGCGTTATCATCGGCGAAACGTCCATCCACTTTGACCGCCTGATACCCGGACTGGAATTTCAGCTGGAAAGCATGACCATCGGCAGTCTGCTCAGCTTATGGTTCCAAACCCTTGTAGTGGGCCTGACCATGAACATCCTGTCTATCTGTATTTTCCTTGTGACCTACGGCCGCATGATTGAAATATATGTGGTCACAGCGTTAGGCCCTATCCCGCTTGCCACCATGGGCAGCAGCGAGTGGCGCAGCACCGGGCAGAACTACTTGAAGTCTTTGCTGGCACTGGGTTTCCAAGCGTTCCTGATTATGATTGTCGTGGGCATCTACGCGGTGCTGATACGCAACATTTCGGGCGCGGCGGACATTGCCGGGGCCATCTGGGGCTGCATGGGCTACACCGTGCTGCTCTGCTTCTGTCTGTTCAAGACCGGCAGCATCAGCAAATCCGTGTTCGGTGCCCATTGAGAAAGGAGCGTTTGAATGGCGTATGTGACCGTTCCCAAAGATTTGACCCATGTAAAATCCAAAGTCTTATTCGGGCTGACCAAGCGGCAGCTGGTCTGCTTCGGCGGTGCGCTCCTCACGGGCGGGCCGCTTTATTTTTTGACCCGGAACTATCTTTCCAACAGCGCGGCGGCTCTGCTGATGATTTTTGCCATGCTGCCGGGACTGCTGTTCGCTCTGTTCGAGCGGCACGGCCAGCCCCTTGAAGTGGTGATTCAGCAAATGATTCAGTGCTGTTTCCTGCGCCCCAAGGAAAGGCCGTATCAGACTAACAATGCTTACGCCGCCCTTGTGCGGCAATACCAAATGGAACAGGAGGTAAAGGCCATTGTCCAGAAAAACGATACCCCGCGAAACCGAAAAGCCCAAAAAACTCACCCGCGCCCAGAAAAAAGAAATTGATGCCGTTATCCGCAAGTACAAGGGCGACGGCAAGCCCCGCACGGCACAGGCTACCATCCCGTATGAGGCCATCTACCCGGACGGTGTGTGCCGCATTGACCGGCGCACGTTCTCCAAGTGCATTGCCTTTGAGGACATCAGCTATCAGCTGGCTCAGCCGGAGACCCGGACCGCCATCTTTGAACACCTGTGCGACCTGTACAACTATGTGGATGCCTCCATCCATGTGCAGCTTTCGTTTCTCAATCGCAAGATTGACCCGGTGCAGTACGCAAAAAGTTTTGAGATCGCACCGCAGGGGGATGATTTTGACGACATCCGCGCCGAGTACACCGCCATCCTGCAAAAGCAGCTTGCCAGCGGCAACAACGGCATTGTCAAAACCAAATATCTGACCTTCACCATCGAGGCCGACAGCCCGAAAACGGCACGAGCACGTCTGACCCGCATTGGCCTTGACCTGCTGGGCTATTTCAAGACTATGGGCTGCGTGGCGCACGTCATGGACGGACAGGCGCGTTTGGAGGTGCTGCACGGCATCTTTCACCCGGACGGCGAACCGTTCCGCTTTGACTGGGACTGGCTGGCTCCCTCCGGCCTCTCCACCAAGGACTTTGTTGCGCCGTCCTCCCTCTGTTTCGGCACGGCCAAGACCTTTGGTTTGGGCGGCAAGTATGGAGCTGTGAGCTTTTTACAAATCCTTGCGCCGGAACTTTCGGACGAAATGCTGGCCGACTTCCTCAAAACGGAAAGCGGGATTCTCGTCAATCTCCATGTGCAGGCCATTGACCAGACCGAGGCTATCAAGACGATTAAAAGGAAGATTACCGACCTTGATGCCATGAAGATTCAGGAACAGAAAAAGGCTGTCCGTTCCGGGTACGACATGGATATACTCCCCAGCGACCTTGCTACCTACGGCGAGGATGCCAAAAAGCTGCTGAACAAACTGCAAACAAGAAATGAGCGATTGTTCATGCTGACTTTTTTAGTGCTGAACGTGGCCGACACCAAGCAAAAACTGGGCAACGATGTGTTCCAAGCGGCGGGTGTGGCGCAGAAGTACAACTGCTCCCTTGTCCGGCTGGACTACCAGCAGGAGCAGGGCCTTGTGTCCAGCCTGCCGCTGGGCATCAACCAAATAAAGATTCAGCGCAGCCTTACCACCTCCAACGTGGCGGTGTTCGTTCCCTTTGTAACGCAGGAGCTTTTCCAGAGCGGTGCGGCCATGTACTACGGCATCAACGCAAAATCCCACAACATGATCATGCTGGACCGCAAGCAGGCCCGGTGTCCCAACGGCCTAAAGCTGGGTACGCCCGGCAGCGGCAAATCCATGAGCTGCAAGTCTGAAATCGTCAGTGTGTTTTTAACGACTGCTGACGATATTTTTATTTCAGACCCAGAAGCCGAGTATTATCCGCTGGTCAAGCGGCTGCATGGGCAGGTCATCAAACTTTCGCCCACCAGCAAGGACTATGTGAATCCTCTGGACATCAACCTCAACTACTCCGAGGATGATAGTCCGCTTGCCCTGAAATCGGATTTTGTGCTGTCGTTCTGTGAGCTGGTCATGGGCGGCAAAACAGGTCTGGAAGCGATTGAACGCACCGTGATAGACCGTGCCGTGAAAGCCATCTATCGCCCCTATCTGGCAAACCCTTGCCCAGAGAATATGCCGATTTTATCCGACCTCCACCAAGCCCTGCTCGACCAGCACTTGCCGGAAGCGGACCGGGTGGCGCAGGCACTCGACCTGTATGTGTCCGGCTCGCTGAATGTGTTTAATCACAAAACGAATGTGGACATCCACAACCGGCTTGTGGCCTTTGACATCAAAGAGTTAGGCAAGCAGTTAAAAAAATTAGGGATGCTCATTATCCAAGACCAGATATGGGGCCGCGTCACCCAGAACCGCAGCCAAGGCCGGGCTACATGGTATTTTGCGGACGAGTTCCATTTGCTCTTGAAAGAAGAACAGACCGCCGCGTACAGTGCCGAGATTTGGAAGCGCTTCCGCAAATGGGGCGGTGTGCCCACGGGCGCCACCCAGAATGTGAAGGACCTTCTTTCTTCGCCGGAGATCGAGAACATTCTGGAAAACAGCGACTTCATCACGCTGCTGAATCAGGCATCCGGCGACCGCAAAATCCTTTCGGAACGGCTGAACCTCTCCGCAGACCAGCAGAAGTACATCGACAATTCCGAACCGGGCGAAGGACTGCTGATTTTCGAGAATGTGGTGCTGCCATTCTCAAACCCCATCCCCAAAAACACCCAGCTCTATAAAATCATGACCACCCGGCTCAGCGAGGTGGTGGAACTATGAGCCTAACGCATTTCAGCTTGTTTTCCGGCATCGGCGGCATCGACCTTGCCGCGGAAGCAGCGGGGTTTACCTCTGTCTGTCAATGCGAGTGGGCGGCATTTCCCGCCGCTGTGCTGGCAAGCCACTGGCCGGAAGTGCCCCGTTTTCAGGACATCACCACTGTAACAAAGGAGGCTTTCTTTGAAAAAACAGGACTTCGCACCGTCACCCTCATTTCAGGTGGCTTCCCGTGCCAGCCGTTCTCCACCGCAGGGCGGCAGCGCGGCTTCCACGATGAACGCTACCTGTGGCCCGAAATGCTGCGGGTCATCCGGGAATTGCAGCCCCGTTGGGTGCTTGGAGAAAATGTTGCTGGCTTCCTCCGTATGGGGCTCGACAAAACGCTCATTGACTTGGAGCTGGCAGGTTACGATGTTCGGGTTTTCGTATTACCTGCTGCTGCCGTTGGCGCGTGGCACGAACGGAAACGGGTATTCATCATCGGCTCCGCTGTTTCCCACGCCCCTTGCCAGCGACACCGGGGATGTGGGCAAGGGGCTGGACATCCAAATTTCTGCAAATGGCAACTACCGCAAGATGAACAAGGATGGCAAAGCATGGACGGCGCGGCTCTCTCATGTGATCTACCGTATGACACCCACCACGCTGGAAAAGCCCTATCTCAACCCGGACTGGGTAGAGTGGCTGATGGGTTTCCCGCGCAAATGGACGGACATTCCCTTTGGGCCGAAGAACCCGCCGACATCCCGCGCCTGACCGAAGATGTGCCGAACCGCAGCAAGCGGATGAAAACACTGGGCAATGCAGTTTCGCCGCCGCAGGTGTTCCCGATTCTCAAATACATTGCGGACATTGAAACGGGCCGCTGTCCGATGGGAGGTGAAGAACTTTGAAAGAATTGCAGGCAAAAGCCAAAGTCACCCAGACCATGACCCGTGACGGTCTAGTGGTGGAAAATCAGGCGGATGGTACTGTGGAGAATGTTTCCAGCCGGGAGGCGGAACAGGATTATTCCACGGATTCCGAGGGCAGGACCGAAAAAATACTGGAACGCACCGAGGACGTAAAGGACAAGCACAAGGCAAAGAAAAAAGCCAAACAAGCTGCGGAAACCGCCGAGAGTGAAGATGGTCTGCACCGTTCCGCCGCCCGTCTGGAACTGACCGAAGAAGAACGGGCAGACCCGGCGTTGCAGCCGTACATCCAAAAGGCGGAAGCGAAAGCCGACAAGCTGGATGCGGCCCGCGCTGCTTTGCCGAAAAAACGTGTCCCGGTCAAGGAAAAAATCTACGATGCCGCCAGCGGCAAGGCGAAATCCACCCTGCGTTTTGAGCAGCAGGACAAAGGCCCGCCCAGCCTGAAACCAAACCCGGCCAGCCGCCCGCTATCAGAAGCGTTGCTGTTCGCTCACGGAAAAATCCATGAAGTCGAACACGAAAATGTGGGTGTGGAGGGTGGCCACAAGGGTGAAGAACTGGTGGAGCATCAGACCGCCAAGGTCATCCGCAGCGGCATCCGGCACCACAAGATGAAGCCCTACAAGGCCGTGGAAAAGGCAGAGCGTCAGCTCATGTCTGCCAATGCAGAATACTTTTACCAGAAATCCTTGCGGAACAATCCGCAAATTGCACAGGCGGCCAGCAACCCCATTTCCCGGATGTGGCAGAAACGGCGTATCAAACAGCAGTATGCCAAAGCTGCACGGCAGGCCGGACAAGCCGCCGCGCAGGGTGCAGCCGCCACCGCAGAGAACGGTTTCCGGGTAACGAAGCTGGCGGCCGAGGGCGGCGAACGGGTAGCCGAATTTGCGGCCCGGAACTGGAAAACCATTCTGATCGTGGCGGTGTTCGGTCTGCTGGCTCTGCTCTTGATAACGGGTTTGCAGTCCTGCACCGTGATGGCAGGCACCGCTGGAACCGGCGTGACGGCATCCTCTTACTTTTCCAAGGACAAGGATATGCTGGGTGCAGAGAAAGCCTACGCCAAGCTGGAACAAAAACTACAACGGTATCTCGACACCTACGAGGCCACCCACAACTACGATGAATACCATTTTTATCTGGACGAAATCGAGCATGACCCCTATGTGCTGATTTCGATTTTGTCCGCGCTGCATGATGGTGTGTTCACACTGGCCGAGGTACAGGGCGAACTTGAAATGCTCTTTGAAAAGCAGTACATCCTGACCGAGACCGTGACCATGCAGATACGTTACCGCACAAAAATGATGGTCATTATTGGCCCGTATGGTGTGCCGCAGGTTATCACCTACCAAGAGCCGTATGAATACTACATCTGTACGGTCAAGCTGAAGAACAAGGATTTATCCCATCTGCCCGTGGAAGTACTGACCGAAGAACAGCTTAGTGCCTATTCGCTCTATATGCGCACACTGGGCAACCGGCCGGATTTGTTCGGGCACACGCAGTACCCCAATGCGTCTACCATCAAGCAGCCCACCTACTACGATATTCCCCCGGAAGCACTAAAGGATGATAGGTTTGCCGCCATGATGGAGGAAGCCACGAAGTACATCGGCTACCCGTATGTGTGGGGCGGCAGTTCGCCCAGCACCAGCTTTGATTGCAGCGGCTACATTTCGTGGGTGCTGAATCACTCCGGCTGGAACGTGGGCCGCCAGACCGCACAGGGCCTTTACAACCTCTGTACTCCTGTTTCGACGGCGCAGGTCAAACCGGGCGACCTTGTTTTTTTCAAGGGAACCTACGATACCCCCGGCGTGAGCCATTGCGGTATCTATGTAGGCAATTCCATCATGCTGCACTGCGGCGACCCTATCTCTTACACAAACCTCAACTCAAAATATTGGCAGGAACATTTTTACAGCTATGGGCGTTTACCGTGACGCCAGAAAGGATTTTGTATGGCAAAAAGACTTTCCCGCATTGAGCGCGATATTGAACGGCTCAAAGAAAAAATCTCTGAATACCAGCAGCAGTTGAAAGAACTGGAAGCTGCAAAGACTGAACAGGAAAACTTGCAGATCATTCAGCTGGTGCGCAGCATGAACATGAAGCCGGACGAGTTCGCGGCCTTCCTGCGCAGCGGTGCGCTGAACGCTGCGCCCACCGCCACCCCGTACCACAAACAGGAGGATGCCGCCAATGAAACCTGATTGGAACCGCCGTTTTGCAGCCGGGCTGCTGGCTGTCCTGCTCTGCCTCTGCTCCTTTTCCATGCCCGCTTTCGCAAGCGGTACTGACCCTGCCCCGGAACCTCTGCCGGAGATTATCGAAGAAGAACCCACCACGGGCGGCATGGAGCCGGAGGGTGTGCCCATCACGCCCAAGGGCAATGCAACACTGGTGGATGATTTTTATGGTGACAAGCAGCTTATTACCGTGACCACCAAAGCCGGGAATTATTTTTACATTCTGATTGACCGCGCCAACGAGGACAAGAAAACGTCCGTTCACTTCCTGAACCAAGTGGACGATGCCGACTTGCTGGCCCTGCTGGATGAAGAACCGCAGACCACCGAGGTCTGCACCTGCACGGTGAAATGTGAGGCAGGAAACGTGAACGAAAACTGCCCCTTGTGTGAAAAGAGCCTGCGGAGCTGCACGGCCCCGGAAACTGTGAAAACCGACACCGAAACGCCGCAGGAAAAGCCGAAATCCAACATGGGCAGTCTGATGATTCTGCTGGCGCTGGCTCTGGCGGGCGGTGGCGCGGCACTCTATTATTTCAAGTTCCGCAAGCCCAAGGCCGATACCACCGGGCACGATGATCTGGACGAATACGATTTTGGCGAGGACGAGGATGCAGACGAGCAACCGGCTGAAATCGAGATTCATTCGGAGAACGGACAGGAGGACGAAACATGAGCTTTCAGCTGGTAATTACCGAAAAGCCCAGTGTGGCCCGCAGCATCGCCGCCGTGATCGGGGCCACTGAAAAGCGAAACGGCTACTGGCAGGGCGGCGGGTATCTGGTCAGCTGGTGCATCGGGCATCTGGTGTCTTTTGCAGAGGCGGGCCAGTACGATGAAAAATACTGCAAGTGGCGGTATGAGGATTTGCCCATCCTGCCCCAGCCGTGGCAGTTCATTGTCCCGGACGAAAAGAAACAGCAGTTTGAAATCGTCCGCGCCCTGCTCAACCGCCCGGACGTGGACAGTGTGACCGCCGCGACCGACGCAGGCCGGGAGGGAGAACTTATCTTCCGTTTCGTCTACCAAATGGCCGGCTGCACAAAACCTGTGAAGCGGCTCTGGGTTTCCAGCATGGAGGATGCAGCCATCCGGGAGGGCTTTGCAAACCTGCGCCCGGATTCGGACTACGATGCGCTGTATCAATCGGCCCTCTGCCGTGCAAAGGCGGATTGGCTGGTGGGCATCAACGCAACACGGCTGTTTTCGGTGCTGTACCACAAGACCCTGACGGTGGGCCGTGTGCAGACCCCGACACTGAAAATGCTAGTGGACCGGGATGCAAAAATCCTGCGCTTCCAGAAAGAAAAGTATTATACGGTCGGCATCCAGTCCGGCAGCCTGAAAGCGGACAGTGTGCGTATTTCGGAGGCTGAAACCGCAAATTCTCTCAAAGAAAAATGCACGGGTGCAACCGCCGTCTGTACCTCTGTCAAACGAGAGAAAAAGACGGAACAGCCGCCCAAGCTCTATGACCTGACCACCTTGCAGCGGGAGGCAAACCGTTTATTTAGTTTTACCGCCAAGCAGACCCTTGACTATGCCCAGCAGCTTTACGAAAAGAAACTGCTGACCTATCCCCGCACGGACAGTCAATATCTGACCGAGGACATGGGCCAAACAGCACAACATCTTGTGGCTGACCTGCTGGGGCTGCTGCCCTTTGCCCAAGGGCTTGCGCTGACCCCGGATGTAGGCCGAGTGCTAAACAGCAAAAAGGTATCGGACCACCACGCCATCCTTCCCACCGCCGAATTTGCAAAGCAGGGGTTCACTGGCCTTGCCGAGAGTGAATGTATGTTGATGAACCTTGTCTGCTCCAAGCTGCTCTGCGCGGTGGCTGCACCCTATGAATATGAAACCGTGACCGCTGTGTTCTCCTGCGCCGGGAACGAGTTCACCGCCAAAGGAAAGACAATGCTTGTCCCCGGCTGGAAAGAGATCGACCAGCGGTTCCGCTCCACTCTAAAAGCCGATACCGAGGAAGAAGTTTTGAACACCCTGCCGGAACTGGCCGAGGGGCAGAGCTTCCGTGTAACTTCTGCTGTGTCGGAACATTTCACGTCCCCGCCGAAAGCCTACACCGAAGATACACTCCTGTCAGCAATGGAGCGGGCAGGGGCCGAGGATATGCCGGAAAACGCAGAACGCAAGGGGCTGGGCACACCCGCCACCCGCGCCGCGATTCTGGAAAAGCTGGTGCAAATGGGCTTTGTGCAGCGCAAAGGCAAGCAACTTGTCCCCACCAAGGACGGCATCAATCTGGCGGTGGTTCTGCCGGAAAGTCTGACCTCTCCCGCTCTGACCGCCGAATGGGAAAATCGTCTGACCGAGATCGCCAAAGGCAGCGCAGACCCGGACGATTTCATGGCCGAAATTGAAGCGCAGGTGCGCCAGCTGGTCAAGACCTATTCTTGTATCAGTGCAGATAAGCAAAACCTGTTCCAGTCGGAACGGGTTATTATCGGCAAGTGTCCCCGGTGCAGTGAAAACGTCTATGAGGGCAAGAAAAACTTCTACTGCGGGAATCGTAGCTGTCAGTTCGTGATGTGGAAGAATGACCGCTTCTTTGAGCAGCGTAAAAAGGCGTTCACCCCGAAAATCGCCGCTGCTCTGCTCAAAAACGGTAAGGCAAAGGTCAAGGGCCTCTACTCCGAAAAGACAGGCAAAACCTATGATGCAACGGTGCTTCTGGCAGATACGGGAGGTAAGTACGTCAATTACCGGATAGAGCGCAAAGAGTAAGGCAAAAATACGAGGGCCGGTTATGGTAAGGTGAAGCATTCATTTTGCCATAACCGGCTCTCTCTATCCGTAGGATAGCAAAAAAAGGAGTGTGACCAAATGAGCGAATTATTTTCCATCCAGCTGCAAAATCG
Source organism: Faecalibacterium sp. Marseille-P9590 (assembly GCF_017377665.1). Lineage (NCBI taxonomy): Bacteria > Bacillati > Bacillota > Clostridia > Eubacteriales > Oscillospiraceae > Faecalibacterium > Faecalibacterium sp. Marseille-P9590. The sequence continues at coordinate 23,907 of NZ_JAFREF010000010.1, read as the reverse complement.
GCAGCAGCAAGGCAGGGATGGCGTCTGGCTGGACCTGCCCACTACAACCGACCAGGTACAAGCGGCCCTGCGGCAAATCGGCATTTCGTCCGATAATCCGCAGGGCCTTTTCATTTCCGGCTACTTTGCCGAGGAAGAAAAGCGTTTTGCGATTCCCTACAACATGGTACTGGCATCCAATGTGGACGAACTGAACTTTCTGGCATCACGACTGGAAACACTCTCTACCGGGGAACGCGCAGAGCTGAACGCCGCCCTGCAAGCCCCGCAGAGTGAGCTTTTCAGCATCGGGAGAATCACCGACTTTCCCGAAAACGTGGACTACTATGTGCATCTGCCGGATGTGCACGGGCCTGCCCAGCTAGGAGATTACTACCTGAATCGCTCCGGCATGGTGGATATGCCGGAAGAATGGAAAGGCGGCATCGACACGGCGCAGTTTGGCCGGTATGTGGCCCAGCAGGAGCAGGGCGCATTCACCCAGTACGGCTACCTTGTCAAAAGCGGGGACGAATGGCAGAAAGTCTACGAGGGCCAGCCTGTGCCAGAGGAATACCGGGTGCTGTCTTTTCCTGCATCGGAAATCCTGCGGGATGCGGCCAACATCCCACCGCCGGTGCAGCCTGAAACGGAACCGCAGAAAGTTCTCCCCATTATCCTGAATGGTAAGGACAGCGCAGAGCGGATGAAAGAAATTACGGACCGACTGGAAACAGGGATTCAGCAGTTGTTCGACAGCGACCGCTACAAAGCCTACCTCACCACGATGGCGAAATTCCACAATTACAGCTTCAACAACACCTTGCTGATCGCCATGCAGGGCGGGCAGCTGGTGGCCGGCTTCAACAAGTGGAAAGACACGTTCCACCGCACCGTAAAGAAAGGCGAAAAAGGCATCAAAATCCTTGCCCCTGCGCCGTACAAGGTCAAGCAGAAGATGGAAAAGCTGGACGAACAGGGCAAGCCGATTCTGGACAAGGACGGCAAGCCGCTGACCGAGGAAAAAACGGTACAGATTCCGGCTTTCAAGGTGGTGTCCGTGTTCGATGTCAGCCAGACCGAGGGCGAACCTCTGCCCTCTATCGCGGTGAATGAACTGTCCGGCAGCGTGCAGGACTACCAAGATTTTTTCAAGGCATTGGAGCAGGCATCCCCGGTACCCATCGGGTTTGAGGACATCGAGGGCGGGGCGCATGGTTACTTTCATCTTCTCGACAACCGCATTGCCATCCAAGAGGGCATGAGCCAGTTACAGACCATCAAGACGGCCATCCACGAGATTGCCCATGCCAAGCTCCACGCCATCGACCCCAACGACCCGGAACAGACCAACCGCCCGGACAGCCGCACCCGCGAGGTGCAGGCCGAAAGCGTGGCCTATGCCGTCTGCCAGCATTACGGGCTGGACACGTCCGAGTATTCCTTTGGTTATGTGGCTGGGTGGAGTTCCGGCCGGGAACTGGCGGAACTAAAAGCATCTCTGGAAATTATCCGCAGCGCGGCCCATGAGCTGATCTCTGCGCTGGACGAACATCTGGCAGAACTGCGCCAGCAGCGGGAAGCAGACCTTTCCGCTGCACAGGAGGCCGCATTTGCGCTGGACGACGGCAGCACCCTGTTCATCCAGACCTGTGATTCCGGCTATGACTACACTCTGTATGACCCGGACAACAAGGCTCTGGACGGCGGCCAGCTGGACGCGCCCGGTCTGACCCTGTCGGATGCCGGGCAGGAAGCGCTTAACCTGCTGGGGCAGACAGCCAAGGTGTCGGAAGTTTTGTTGGGTTACAAGCTGGCGGTGTTCCAAGAGGCGGCAGAAAAAGCGAATGAAATTCCCGAACCTGTTAAAATTCCAGACCCAGCCGAAGAACCTACGGTCACGATTCTATGGAGCGAAAGTGACAAGCTGCAGGACGGCGAAATCATGCCGCTGTCCGTGGCGAATCGTGTTTTTGAAGAACTGGACACCGCCCAGCACACGGACCGGGAAAAGGACGGCTACACGGGCGGCTGGTACGACAAGACCGCATTCCGTATTGATTTTGCCCTGAACGGCCAGCTGGACAACTACGAGGGGCGGCAGGATTTCGGGGACGGGGACGGCTCCCTGATTCAGCACATCCAGAACTACCATGAATATTACACCAAAGATGAAAACTGGAAAAATTTTGTGCTGCACAACAAAGGCCCGGAAGCGTGGGAACAGGACAAGGCAGAGCGCGAAATGGTTCTGACCGAGTTTATCCCGTACCTCAAACAGCATTGCAACCTTTCGGCTATGGAGCAGACCGCTACCGCTGCTTTGCGGGAGGGACAGAACGCTTCGCCGGAACAGACGGCCTATTACAATGCTGTTGTTACCTATGTGCAGGACTGCCGCCCACTTCTCAACCAAGGCCAGTACAACTTGCCGGAACCGCCCAAGCTGGCCGACTTTGACCAGACCTTGCAGGACTATAAGGCACAGGTACAGGCCGAGATCGCGCAGGAAGCTGCCGATGCTGGAATGACCGTAGAGGAATACGCAGCGGCAGGCTTTGAAGCACCGCAGCAGGACAGCTTTTCCATCTACCAGCTGCGCAATGAAGATTCCACCCGCGATTACCGTTTTGAGCCCTACGACCGCCTGCAGGCCGCTGGTTTGTCCGTGGACAAGGCCAACTATACGGAGGTTTACGCCGCGCCGCTGGCTGCTGGCACCACGTTGGAGGACCTCTACCGCACGTTCAACGTGGACCATCCGGCAGATTTCAAGGGACACTCACTGTCTGTTTCGGATGTGGTGGTACTGCACCAGAATGGGCAGGACACCGCCCACTACTGCGACAGTGTGGGCTTCCAGCAGGTGCCGGAGTTCTTGCGGGAAAATCCGCTGCGTACCGCAGAACTTTCCACCGAACAAAACGAAAATATGATTGATGGCGTGCTGAACAATACGCCCTCTCTGGGCGAATTGGAGGCCAAAGCAAAAGCCGGAGAACAAATCTCTCTGACGGACCTTGCCGCCGCAGTCAAGGCCGAAGAAAAGGCACCAAAAGCCAAGAAGTCCCACACGGCCAAGCCGAAAAAGCCATCCATCCGGGCACAGCTGGATGCCGCAAAAAAGGAGCAGAGCAAGCAAACACCGCCACGGGAAAAGACAAAGGAATTGGAGGTATAAGCCGTGCAAAAATTTGAAAATATGGATGTGATCGCTGCGCTGGAAGCCATTATGCACCAGAACACCGCATACTATCAGAGCGATTTTGCCTATGACATCAAGATGCTGCGGGAGGCCGCCCGCAGCGACCAGCCGGAAGATAAGCTGCTGTTGTGGCTGTCCCGGCCTTCTGGAACATTCTGCTTCCGGGAACGGGACGTGCTGCTCAAAGACACGCAAGCCTACAACACATGGAAATTCTGCGGCGAACAGACCCATGACAGGATTCTTGCCTATGCGGTGGAGCTGACCGGCGCGGCCAACGGAACCGTGCAAGGCAATCTGTATGAACTGGACTATCAGCAGCACTTCCAGCACATCCGGGAAGTCGCCCTGCCCGTGGGTGCCAATCGTCTGATCTACGAAAGCGGGATGCGGGAGATTGGCCCGAAAAAGCATTTCGACAGCCGCCCGGACAAATATTTCGGGGAGTTCGTGCGGTATGAAATGCAGCCCCGTGACCCGGAACTTCTGCAAGCGGCCATCCGGCAGGAGCAGCGCAGCCGGGAACCGGCACGGCCCGGTGATTTCAAAGAACATCTTGCGGCACTGCACACCGGGCTGATTGAGGCCGAGGCCCAGCGCATTGCGGCAGACATGAAACGGCTGGCTGCTCCCAACAGCCCGGACAAGAATCATTTTATGGTGGAGGTATCGCCCTATTTTACCAAACTGGCATCCAGCCGGGACACGGACCAGCTGCTTGCCATGCTGCCGTACAAATCCATGCACCTTTCCAGCGTGAAAGACCGTTTCGGCATCTATGCGCTGGTTGACAAAAAGGAGAACCGGGACAGGGGCATCCGCAAGCCCCGTGCTTCCGTCCGCAAGCAACTTTCCGAAACAAAACAGGCCGCCAGCCCGAAAAAGGCAGCGGCCCGCAGCAAACAACATGAAATGGAGGTCTGACCATGAATTTCAGCGTGGAAGAAGAAAATTTGATCTGTATGTACCACACCTCTGACCGCCGCCGAACGATGGCGCGGATGCTGACCGCCCTGCCGGACATGGACACGGAAATGCGGCGGCTGGCAAACGGCACCATTGCAAAGTTGGAGCACATGACCGATGCTGACTTTGACGGACAGAGGTTTGATTTTACGGGTGAATAATACCGCCAGCTTAACAATGGCACATTATTTTCAGTGAAAGTAATGTGCCATTGTCAACACAGAAATAGCCGGACACGGTGGCCTTGTGGCTGCTGTGTCCGGCTATTTTCATGTATCAGTCTTTATCTTTTTTCTCGGTGGGATTTTCTGGCAGTTCGGCGGCATCTTCTACAATGTCGGTCACAAGCTGCTGGAAGTCAAACGCATTCTTTTCTGTGATAACGGGCTTGCCGGTTTCCGCTTCAAGAGCCTGCCGCGCAATGCCGGCCACTTTGCCGCCGCGTTTAGCAACCTGCTTGTTTTCTTCAAAGGTCTGCGGCTTTGCAGTCTTGGAAATATCCGTGGTAGATGCTTCCGCCAGCATGGTCAGCACAAGTTCCAAATCGGTCATGTTGTCCCGGAGATTTTCTTTTGTCAGACCTTTCAGCCGCTTGTACTGCCCCGTGGTCATGCCGGACCATGCGCGGGAGATTTCATCGGTCAGGATGGCGTACTCCTTGCCCTTTTGCACTCCGCGCTTCTTCCATTCGTCCGTTAGTTCGTTGCGGATGCGGATTGCCAAAAGCCGCTGGTGAATCCATTCTTCGGAGTAGCCTTTCTTCAAATAGGTATCAAGCGCACGGTCAATAGCTTGCTCCGGGTCGATGGTTTCTTCGATGCGTTCCTTGCCCACCATTGCCAGCCATGCCTTGAACGGTTCAGCTTTCGGGGACGGGATGGACTGGATGATACGCAAAAGCTGTTCGGTGTTGGCGACATCTGTCTTGTACCGTTTTCCATCAGAGGACAACATTTTCAGTTGTACGATTTTTTCGTACAACTCATTTGCCCCCTCAGCTTTCAGCTTACGCTTCAGGTCACTCCAATATCGCCGTGGATTGGCTGTTCCAGTTAAAACAGAAATAACATCAATAATCGAAAAATACCATTCTTCCTTTTCTGCATCCCATGCAGTACGGATTTTCTGATCTTCAAAAAGCTGGATAGAGCCGTTATCGTTCACTTCTGCCATAGAGGGTTCCTCGCTTTCGTTGTCTAAGTCTATTTTACATGATTTCGGGCGGAAACGCCACCCGGTCTAAGCGTTTGGGATTCAAAAATCCGAACAATATTTTGTGCAGATTTACCGTTCCTGCATCTGCTCCTTTCCCGGTGCTGTCCGCAGAATGCCGTCCACATTCTGCTTTATGATGCCATACTCCTGCATCTGGCGTTTGGCATCATTGTACTGCCGCTGCATCTGGTCTTTCTGCTCGGCCAGTTGCTTATACTCGTTTTTCAGGGCGTAGAGGTCGGGCAGCTTTTGGAGGCCCTGATTTTTCAGTGCCTTGGCCGCCGCTTCGTAGAGAATCAGAGCACCTTCGTGCTTGCGCCGGAACTGCTTTTTATCAGCGGCCCGCTGATATTCCTGCACCAGTGGGCGCAGTTCCTTACAGGTGGTGACATCCTTTATCAGCACGGCCATTTCAGCAAGTCGGCGCTCTGCTGCTTTCAATGCGGCGGCAGCTTCGGTGCTGGCGGCGGTGATCTCGGCCACCCGGCTTTCCAAATCCGGGTAACTATCAATTTCATGCTCCGTCAGAAAGTTCAGCGTCCGGGCAGCCTGTTTCAGATTGTGGAGTTTTGCCCACTTCTCATACCCTGCGGACTGCTGGGCCTTGATGCTGTTCTCCAAATCAATCCGCAGCGAAATTTTGCGGTTTTCTTTGGGCTTCCGCTCCGCAAACCGCCCTTTGATGCGTTCGATGATGGCTTCCTCGGTGTAGGCTTCGCCCAGCGTTTTGCAGCGGGTAAACCGTTCCTGTCCGGGCGCACGGAACGACACATACTTGCCCCGCTTGACCTCGTAGCCCTGCTCCTGCAGGAGCCGCAGAAAATCGTCAAAATCCTTGGCCTGCGGGATGGCTGCATCTATGGCGGTTTTCAGCTTCGCCTTCCAGCTCGTGCCCTTGCGGTGTGCATCCCACTCGGCATAGCTTTTGCCCCGGTCTTGACCGGGCATTACCACGGACAGGCCATGTTCCTTACACAGCCGGTCGCTGGTGCGCCGGATGTAGGCATAACTCTGTCGGTTAGAAACATATTTGCGCTGATTCACCATGTCCACAGCGCAAAAGATGATGTGGTTGTGGATGTGCCCTTTGTCAATGTGCGTTGTCAGCACATAGGGATATTTTCCTTGCAGGACTTCATCTGCAAGCTGCCGGCCAATCTCGTGGGCCTGCTCCGGCGTGGTTTCGCCCGGCGCAAAAGACTGTATCAGGTGGTGGGCCAGATTGTTGCCTTTCTGCATGGCTTGTGATAGCAGCAGTTCAAATTCGATGTCGGCGGTTTCATAGGAGCAGGCAAAGGAGGACACCAGCATTTTTTCATCCGTCTTGGCTGGATTCTCGATGTAATCCAGTGCCTTTTTCAGCGTTGACTTGATAGGATGTATCTTTGTAACTGCCATATCTGTGCCAGCGCTCCTTTGATGTCCGCAACGTCTTGTGTGTACAACGGCCCCATGCTGTTCAGCCGCCGCGCAATCTGATTGACGTTGACACCAATCTTTTGCAGTTCGGCGGTTTGCGCCCGGATGTCGGTGGTGTCGATGTGGACAACATATCCGTCTATCAGCATCTTCCGGGCGTATGCAGAAAAATTTCGTGTGTGCAGCAGTGCCATCTTCTGCCGGATAAGTTCCCGTTCCGCCGGCGTCACGGGAACACGCAGAACAATTTTTCGGGTTCGGTTCGTCATAGTTTCACCTCGTTTCTTGGGGGTCTGGGGTACTCCCCAGCAAGCATTTTTGTCGGGAGTGGCTACACTCCCTATGCTTGCTATCTACTCCATACCCCCACCGAAAGGCGGTATTTGTTGCGCGTTCCTTTAATTTTGGACGCAAAAAAAGATTGCAGCCGCCATGCGCTCACTGCAATCTCCTGTTTCCCATATTGTGAGGTTAGTCCTCTGCTTTTTCGACTTCCGTTATCTCCCTTGCTGTTGCGGTTACAATCCGTATGCCTTTATCGCTCATACCGTCCAGCAGTGCGTCAAGTTGCCGCCGCCCGGTAGATTTCTCCGCGTTGCTGTTCGGAAAGAAAAATTGATCGACGGAAATATGATACCGGGTTACAAGGTCATAGAATACCTGTAAACTCGGCTGTTGTCCCTTGTTCTCGATATTCGCAAGGTAGCGCGGGGAAATATATAACTCGTCGCTTACCTTTTTGCGGCTCTCGCCGTATTCATTTCTCGCGGCTTTTATAGCTGCCCCGAAAGCCTTAAAGTCGTACAATGGTACGGGTCTTTTTGCCATTTTCATTCACCCTGTTACATTTTACAGTTCACCTTTCTTTTTGGATATGTCCACACAATTCATATCATTAGGTTAAATACTTCCTGTTGTGTATTGACAGTAGACTGATTTTCTGATAAAATAAAATTTATGTAAAAGGAGGCGGCGTTTATGTTGCATAGCATGCGTATTAGATAAGCATTGAAAAAAAGGATTTTCCCATTTTCAACATGGGCTTTTTTGTCATGCTTATTTTGCGGATGCTATACAAAAAACTAACGACGTATAGATATAGTATAGACATGGTGCAAGCTATGCCTTAGTTTTGTTGTACTGCTCTGTGCATTATAAATGCAGGTCAATGCTCATGTTGAGGATTGACCTGCATTTTTTTGTGTAAAAAGGACGAGTGAAATATAATGCTTAAAAAATATTGGATAAAATGTCCGATTTGTAACGGAAAGACGAGAGTTCAAGTATTTCATAATACTGTATTAAAAGATTTTCCTCTTTTCTGCCCTAAATGCAAATTGACGCATATCATTGATGTAGAAAAATTAGAGATTGTAATCAAAAATACAGAAAAACAAACTTTTATTATTTAGAAGAAAGGATATAAAAATGAAACGTTTACCTAAATATACGCCTGCGGAAGTACGGAATGATCCATACGGATTTACTTACAAAGAAATGTCGGAAGTTATTGGCGAGAATGAAGCAAAAGCCTTATATGAAGAATTATATAAGCAATTACCACGCAAAAAAAATCTATCAATGTTGGTAAAAAATATTTGCAAAAGCAGTGATACTGAAAAGTATGTTTACGAACTGAAAGACAACAAATACATTGAAACGGTTTTTATCAAGCGGCGAGATGGTGGAACTGTTTGCGTGAGCACACAAGTCGGTTGTCCTGTTGGTTGTATTTTTTGTGAGTCCGGGCGAAATGGCTTTGTTCGTAATCTAACATCGTCAGAAATCGTACAACAGATTATATTGTTGCGTCGAAAAGTAAACCGTATCGTTTTTATGGGTATGGGAGAGCCTTTATTCAATTATGACAACTTGATAAAAGCAATCCATATTCTCCGAGATAGATATGGGCTCAACTTTCCAACCGACGGCATTACCATATCAACAGTTGGTCCGGTCGATCAATTAAAAAAATTGCGCGAGGAACATCTTAAAATTCAGTTGACAATATCTTTACACGCAGCAACACAATCTGCAAGAAATCGTATTATTCCTCACATGCGCATATATGCTATTGAAGATGTTGTTAAGCAAGCCTTATCCTATTCTGAAAGGCATAATCGCAAAATTGTCTTTGCGTATTTGCTTTTACCGGGTATAAATGACCGGCCCTCAGATGTAAGACAACTTGCAAAATGGTTTCGGGGCAAAAAAGTTATGATTAACGTGTTACAATACAACCCAACAAGCAATTCAAGAATTAAAGCACCACAGAAACGGGAAATAGTTGCATTCAAACATCAATTAGAGCAAGCAGGACTTGAAGTTACTATGAGAGTTTCTCATGGCAGAGAGATTAACGCGGCTTGTGGACAGTTAGCTAACACATATAATAAATTCAAAAAAAAATGATTAAAAGTGCCAGACGCATAGACGCAGAGCCGATAACGCATTAGGTCAAAAAACCTATGTGTTATCGGCTTTTTTATTTAATATTGCGCAAAAGCCGCTGTTCCCTATTATAGAATGGATTGCGGGTAGTGTATTAAAGTCGCCCTTTTTTAAGGATACGGCGGTATCGGGGAGGTATCGCCGTGTCCATTTTTATTTACTGTAACCCGCCTAATGCTTTGCGGTCAAAAAAAGCTATGCTCCGCAAGCGGGATATTCCGGCTATGAATGTGAACTGTCAATACATTTAGCTACTGCTTACATTTCCTTTGCGCCCGTCCGCGTCTTGCGGACGGGCGCATTTTGCTTTTTTCAACTTTTTTCTGAAAAGCGCACTCAAGAGCCATCTCCCGAACGGGTACGGAGCGAAAGGGGCAGAGAGGACAAGCCCTTAACTCCCGTCCTCTACTCCACGCGGGAAGGAGGTGAACTCTATGGAGCTATCTTCTTCCGACAAGGAAAGAATACAACATCAGTACGACGCATTAGCAAAGAAAACTTTGGTCGGCGAAGCGAAAAGCCACCGCCGCACTCTTGCGAAACGCGCAGCACGCGAAGTTACTTTTTCGGATTTGAGCGAAAGCGAACTCGCGCAGCTTTTCACAACGGACGAATACGAAAGCGATTATTTCCGTTTTCAAGTGTCCGGCTTTGATGTACTCGTCAAAAATGAACTGCTTGCCGAAGCCCTTAACGCTTTGCCCGAAAGGAAACGCGACATTATCCTTTTGTCCTACTTCTTGGATATGAGCGACGCGGAAATTGGCGAACTGCTGAATGTTGTACGCACGACGGTTTTCCGGCACAGGAAATCCGCGCTTGCGAAAATCAAACAGTATTTGGAGGGAAAAGCAGATGATGAATACCGTTAGGAAGTCTGAAAATCTGTTGCCGTTCCCTGTCATTTCCGCAGCGGCAAACGGCGACACAACCGCCATGTGCGCGATCTTGAAGCACTACGAGGGTTACATAGCGAAACTTTGTACCCGCACGCTGAAAGACGACGCGGGCAATACCTATTCCTATGTGGACGAGGAAATGCGTAACAGGCTGCAAGTGCGCCTTATTACCCGCACCCTTGCTTTTCATGTAGGCTAACTCTTTAAGCCCATGCGGGGAGCGTGTCCCCCTTTCCACGCTTCCCGTTATGGGCTGTTTGTCGTTCCGTAAAAGCATATCAGAAACGGTATGCTTTTACAGGCTGACAAAACCTTATTGTTCCTTGATAAAGAAAGCCCGCAAGATAACGGCGGTGCATCATAGGGCAAACGGATACGTTGCTGTCTGTATCGAGCCGGACGGCGGGTGCGCCAAGATGCTTTTCTCTGAAAAGTGGAGCGATCGCCACCACGCCGCAATGCAAGCGTGGCTGCTTGCGGGCCATGACATATAGACAGGTTGATACTCCCTTACCGTCAAAGTCCGAGCGTTCAGAGCGTCGCAGGCAATGAGTAGGGCTGCATGAGGAATGCAGGGGTGAGATTCCCGTGGGTTGCTGCCAGCAGCCATCCGTTGCTCATTTTTTGATTTTTAAGAAAGGGGATTTTACGATGCAAGCGAAAAAGACAAACCCTGAAAAAGAAAAAAATCCAGAGATTCTTACTCTGGATTCGACTTATCGTATTGGCAATCGCTCCTTTATCGTTGAGCCGGTGTTCAAAGAAGAAAGCTCCCAGACCTTAGGAGAAGTTCTTCTCCGGCTGATGAAATCCGAAAGCGAAAAATTATAATGACCTTTCGGGAGGCAGCGGACAGAGAAAGCGGATTGTGTTATAATATAGGTGTACAAGTGAATTTGCTATTCGACTGTCCCAAGAAAGGAGCCAGTATGAAACAGTCGAGTAACAAGAAATCCCGTGAAGCAACCGCTTTTCTCTATGAGCGTCTTTCCCGTGATGATAATTTGGAAGGCGAGAGTTACAGCATCGGCAACCAAAAGAAACTGCTCACCAAAGTTGCAAAGGAAAAAGGCTACACCAATCTGGTTCACTTTTTGGATGATGGCATTTCCGGCGTGACCATGAACCGTCCCGGCTTCGTTGAAATGATGCAGCAGCTCGAACAAGGGAAAGCCTCCGCTGTGTTCGTCAAAGACCTTTCCCGTCTGGGCCGAAACTACATTGAGGTCGGACGGCTGACAGAAGAATTTTTCCCAGACCATGACATCCGACTTGTTGCCGTTTCGGACAACATCGACACAGCCGAGGGAGAAAACGAACTGGCACCCATCCGAAACCTGTTCAATGAGTGGTATGCCCGTGACATCAGCAAGAAACGCCGTATCAGCAACAAAATCAAGGGCAATGCCGGCGAACCGATGGGACTTCCTCCCTATGGGTATATCAAGGACCCTAACAATCCCAAGCATTGGGTCATTGATGAAGAAGCTGCACAAGTTGTCCGGCGCATTTTTGATATGACGTTGGAGGGCTTTGGCACGGAACAGATTGCCACCCAGTTTGAAAAGGAAGGCATCCTGACGCCGCAGACCTACTGGATTCAGAAAGGCATCGGCCGTCCCGGAAAGACCAAGACGCGCCCCGCCACCAAGTGGAATGGCTCCACGATTACCCATCTTCTGTACCAGCAGGAGTATTGTGGTGATGTTCTGAACTTCAAAACCTACTCCAAGTCCTACAAGAACAAGAAGCGGATTCATAACGACCCGGAAAATTGGGTAGTGTTTCAAAATGTTCACGAGCCAATTATTGAACGAGCCGTGTTTGAACAGGTACAGCAGAAACGCGGAAAAATGCGCAAACGCCGTACCAGCAACGGAGAACACAATATGTTCTCTGGCCTGCTTGTCTGCGCAGACTGCGGCTGCAATCTGCACTTCCACTTCAATCAGGGCAACCCGGAAATCAAGTATTTCAACTGCTCCAACTACAAGGGCAACCGTGGCACCTGTCAATCCACCCACTACATCCGGGTAGACTTTCTGGAAGAAGTGGTGTTGGGCGAGATTCGGCGGCTGACCAAGTTTGCCAGCCTCTACGAGGACGACTTTCTGAAAGCTGTTATCGGGCACTCCCAGCAGGCGGACGAAGCCGACCGCAAGCTGAAAGAGAAAGAGTTGAAAGCTCTCCTTGCCCGTGATGAAGAACTGGACGGCCTCTTTGAGCGCATCTATGAGGACAATGTTTCCGGCAAAATCTCTGATGAACGCTTTTCCAGAATGTCCCGGAGATATGAGGACGAGCAAAAGGAGCTGACCGAGAAAATCAAACAGCTCCGCTCCGAAATCGAAAAGCAGAGCAGCCGCACCATGACAACGGATATGTTCATCAGCCTGGTTCGCAAGTACACCAGAGCAAAAAAGCTGACACCCCGGATGCTGAATGAACTGGTGGAAAAAATCGAAGTGTTCAATGCAGAAAAGGTCAATGGTGTATGGGAGCAGCGGCTCCGCATTCACTACAACTGCGTGGGCACCATCGAGATTCCAAGCGCACTTCCTTTGCCGACACCTGATGTGTCGGTGAATACAAGAAAAGGCGTAGTTGTGAACTACGCCCCCTGTGATGTCGCTATTTAGCAAATAAAAAATGACGAATGTTCTTTGACAGCTAAATGCTGTAAGAACATTCGTCATGGTGCGAGGGAGGGGATTTGAACCCCCAAGGATAAACCACACGCACCTCAAACGTGCGCGTCTGCCAGTTCCGCCACCCTCGCATATGAAGTTTTGATGCAGTCCGTGTTTTCTAACAGCTCTGAGGTCCAAGCCGTATCGCTGACTGCTCAAGTATAATACCATACTCCCCCGGCGATGTCAAGCGTTTTCATAGATTTTTTTGCCATTCATATCTTGTAAATGGAGTTTCCGTGCAGAAATGACTTAAGAAGGAGGTTTTTGGAAATGACTTTTTTCAAATCCAGCAAACATCAAAGATTGTTGTGGAGCCTTTTGCTGCTTTCTGTCGGGGCGGCGGCGGGGTTCGGACTGGGGATATTCTGCGGTGCAGAGCCGCCCATAGGCTGCCGGGAGAGCGACCTGACCCCGGTGCCGGACGAAAGCTTCGTCTCCCCTGCCTCGGCGTCCTCCGTAGAAACGTCCCCGGAGCCGGAGCCGATGCCCGAGAAGTGGGTCTGTCTGACCTTCGACGACGGCCCCAGCAAGACGACGCCGGACGTTCTGTCCGCGCTGAACAGTGCCGGAGTAAAGGCGACCTTCTTTGTAGTCGCCACCGGCAACAACGACAAATATCTTTCCCTCATCTCTGAGGCTGCTGCCGCCGGACATCAGATCGCGCTCCACTCCGCCTCCCACGAGTACAGCGACATCTACCAGAGTGCGGACGCTTACTGGAAGGACATCGACCTGTTAAAGGAGCGTCTCTCCCCTTACGTCCGGGCCGACGGTCTGCGGTATCTGCGCTTCCCGGGCGGCAGTACCAACACCGTGAGCCGCCGCTACGGCGGGCGCGGGCTGATGCAGCAGCTCAAAGAAGAAGTCACTGCAAAAGGCTACGCCTATGTAGACTGGAACGTCTGCGCTGAGGACGCTGTGGGCGGCAAGCCCAGTGCAGGCACCATCTTCCGCAACATCGTGCGGGAGACCGGCGAGCAGACCCAGTGCATCGTGCTGATGCACGACTCGGCCACCACCCGCACCACTGCCGAAGCCCTGCCCGACATCATCCAGTGGTACAAGGACAACGGTTTCGCCTTCCTCACGGTAGAGCAGGCCGTCCCCCTGCCCACGACATAGCAAAAAGCCCCGGAGGGCCTGCCAGACGGCAGACTTTCCGGGGCTTTGGTGCGTAGAAGCAGCTTACTCAGCGGCCTGATTGAACAGGACGAAGGCACGATAAGCCATGTACAGGTCGGTCTTGTGGATGACCTCGAAGGGAGAGTGCATGGACAGCACAGGCACACCGATGTCGATGACGGGGATGCCGCGGTTGGCAACATACTTTGCGATGGTGCCGCCGCCGCCCAGGTCGAGGCGGCCCAGCTCACCGATCTGCCATGCAACGTCGTCGGCGTCCATCATGCGGGTGACATAGCCCACCAGCTCGGCAGAAGCGTCGTTTGCAGCGCTCTTGCCGCGGCTGCCGGTGTACTTGAACAGCGCGATGCCGCGGCCTGCGTAGGTGCCGTTCATCGGCTCGAAAGCGCTGGCCCAGCTCGGGTCGTAAGCAGCGGTGACGTCGGCGGACAGGCAGACACTGTTGCGGAATGCAATGATGTCGTCCTGACCAGCGGTACGGCAGAGCTCCTGCATGAAGTGGAAGACGTACATGCTCTGCATACCGGTGACGCCGTCAGAGCCGATCTCTTCCTTATCGGTCAGGACGCAGACGGTAGTGAAGGCGGGATTCTTGGTGGCGATCTCGGCCATCAGAGCGGGATATGCATCGACGCGGTCATCGTGGCCGTAGGCGCCGATCATGGAGCGGTCGAAGCCGACGTCGCGGGACTTATAAGCGGGGACGATCTCGATTTCAGCGCGTGCAAAATCCTTCTCGGTGATGCCGTACTTCTCATTGAGGAGGATCATAGTATTCAGCTTGACAGCTTCCTTCACTTCCTCGTCGTCCACAGCGTCGGAGCCGATGAGGATGTTCAGTTCCTCGGCGCGGATGCCGTCGCTCAGCTTGCGCTCGCTTTGCTCAGCGCTCAGATGGGGCAGCAGGTCGGTGATGCAGAAGACGGGGTCGTTCTCGTCCTCGCCCACGTTCACAGAGACGGTGGTGCCGTCAGCGCGGGAGAACACGCCGTGGATGGCCAGCGGCATAGTACCCCACTGATACTTGCGGATGCCGCCGTAGTAGTGGGTCTTGAAGTAGCTGAAGTGGTCGGACTCGTACAGCGGGGTCGGGCGCAGGTCCAGACGGGGGCTGTCGGTGTGAGCGATGACCAGATGGAAGCCGTCCTCGAAGCTGCGGGTGCCGATGGTGGAAGCCACGATGGCCTTGCCCAGCTGGCTGAAATAGACCTTGTCGCCGGGGGTGTAGGTCTTTTTCGGGTCGAACTGCTGGTAGCCTGCGTCCTTGAGCATCTGCTCGCTCTCAGCGGCCACCTCGCGCTCGGTCTTGCCTGCGTCGAGGAATTTCTTGTAGCCCTCAGCGAATGCGTGGGCCTCCTGCTTGACGGCGGCGGACTTGTCGCCGACGTAAGCGGGCTTAAACAGCAGCTTTTCAGCCAGCTGCTGGTTCGGAGTTTTTTCTGCCATAGGATCTCTCCTGCCTTTCTGTTTTCTTACACTTGTTATCTATCAAAGACCCGCAGGTTTTTGGCCTGTCGGTTCTTCTTCATTGGTTGAGATTCAGCCGCCGTAGAGACGGGTATAGACGGCGTAGCTGGCGGTTATCTTTTCGACGTAATGGTGCATCTGGTTATAAGGGAAGCCTTTCAGGGTCTGCCCGTCGGAGGAATGCTCTTCCATCCGCAGCAGATTATCTACTGTCCCCCATCCGCTGTGGTAGGCGGCGGCAGCGGTAGCCACATCGCCGCCGTACCGCTCCATGCAGAGATGGATGTAGTAGCAGCCGAAGCGGATGCTGACGTCAGGGTCGTAGAGTTCATCGAAGGTCAGGCCCTCATCCGGCGCAATTTTGCTGCGCAGCCAGATAAAGGTCTCCTCGGTCATCTGCATCAGCCCCCGGGCCTCCACGCTGGAAGTGGCGGCGGGGTCGAAGCCGCTCTCCGTGCGGATGAACGCATAGACCAGCAGCGGGTCGAGCTCGTATTCTGCGGCCCACTGCTCCACCTGCCGGCTGTATTTGCGGGGGTAGAGCAGCCGGTCGGCCTCCCGGGCGAGGGGTGGCAGAGCCGTCAGGAGCACTGCCGCGATGCAGACCAGCACCACCAGTCTGCGCAGCAGTCGGAACAGCGTTTTCAAGCGCGGCATCCCTCCCCGATGAGAGCGTCACAGAACCCGTTTGCTGCCTTCGCCAGCGCCTCACGGGTGGAGGTGTTGGGCAGGATGTAGTCTGCCCTGGCGGTCAGCACAGCCTCCGGCGTCTGGGCGTTGAGGCGGCGGGCGGCCATCTCAGGCGAGATGCCGTCCCGGGCCGCGATGCGCTCCACGCTGACTTCAAACGGTGCCCTGACCACGCAGAGCTTGTCGCACTCGGCCTCTGCCGCCGTGCCGATGATGACCGCGCCGTCCAGCACAAAGAGCTTCGCCCCCGCCTGCTGCGCGGCCTGTTTGGCGGCGCGGATGCGGCGGACGATCTCCGGGTGGGTCAGCGCGTCGAGCGCAGCTTTCCCCTCGGGCGTTGCAAAGGCGCGGTCGGCCAGCAGGCGGCGGTCAAGGGTGCCATCTTCCTTTATAATATCTGCCCCGAAGCGCTCAGCCAGCTGGGGCAGCAGCGGTGAACCCGGAAGCAGGATCTCTCGGGAGAGCTGGTCGGCGTCTGCCAGCGGGATGCCCCGCGCCGCGAACACCGCCGTGACCGTCGATTTGCCGCAGCCGCTGCGGCCGGTGATGCCCAGCGTCATCATAGCTTTATCACCCGGAACGCGGCCGCACGGATGAGGCGGTTATAGACGGCCATGGACAGGCCGTCTTTCTGGGGGCAGCGGGCGTAGACCACAGCATCGCCCTGCTCGTCCAGCGCACGCAGGGAGCGGAAGATGTGTTTTGCCTGGTCGGCTCCGTCGCCCTCCCGGCCATACTCCACACAGGGTACGCCCAGCTTTTCGGCCTCGCCGGTAAAGCAGAGGCAGCTGGGATTCTCAGCGGCGTGGGCATCCACATAGGCTTTAAACTGCTCGAAGGTGCCATCCAGAAGGGTCACATCTGCCTTGGGGGCGTAGTGCTTATACTTCATGCCGGGGCTGCGGACGACCGCACCCTCCGGCAGCTTCTCGAGGATGGCCTTGGAGACTTCCACTTCCTCGCCCAGCGCACGCTCGAGGTCTTCCAGCGTGATGTGGCCGGGGCGGAAGAGGGTGGGCTTTTCGCCCACCACCGACACGACGGTAGACTCCACGCCCCAGTCGCACTCACCGCCGTCCAGAATGAGGGGTAGCCGGCCGTCCATATCGGTAAAGACGTCCTGTGCGTTGGTGGGGCTGGGCTTGCCGGAGAGGTTGGCCGACGGGGCCGCAAAGGCGCAGCCGCTGGCCTCGATGACAGCCCGTGCCACCGGGTGGCTGGGCATCCGGATGCCCACGGTGTCCAGACCGGCACAGCACTCCGCTGCCACCTCGGGGCCGCGGGGCATGATGATGGTCAGCGGGCCGGGACAGAACGCCGCCATCAGCAGCTGGGCGCGTTCCGGCACTTCGCTGACGAGGCCGTGCAACATCTCAGGGCCTGTGACGTGGACGATGAGGGGATTGTCCTGCGGACGTCCCTTCGCCACAAAGATCTTGCTCACGGCCTCGCCGTTGCGGGCATCGGCCGCGATGCCGTAGACTGTCTCGGTAGGCAAGGCTACCAGCTCGCCCTGCCGCAGAAGCTCGGCTGCGCGGGCAATACCCTCTGCGTCAGCCGGGCGGACTTCAGTATTGATACTCATACGAATCATCGCTCTTTTCTTCTGTAAAGCAATTATTCTTTACAGCTTTTCGTGCGCATTTCACGCATATTTATGTGTTTAACTTCTGCAGTTTCTCGGCCTGCTCACGGGTGGCGAGGGCGTCGATGATGTCGTCCAGATTGCCGTCCATGATCTTGTCGAGATTGTGTACCGTCAGACCAATCCGGTGGTCGGTGCAGCGGTCCTGCGGGAAGTTATAGGTGCGTATCTTCTCGCTGCGGTCCCCTGTTCCCACCTGACCGGCGCGGTCGGCGTTGATGGCGTCCTGCTGCTCCTTCTGCTTCTGGGCCAGCAGGCGGCTGCGCAGGATCTCCAGAGCCTTGTCCTTGTTCTGGAACTGGCTGCGCTCGTTCTGGCACTCAACCACGGCTCCGGTGGGGATGTGGGTGACGCGGATGGCGCTGGACGTCTTGTTGATGTGCTGACCGCCCGCACCCGAAGAGCGGAAGGTGTCGATGCGCAGATCCTTCATGTCCAGCGCAAAGTCAACCTCTTCGGCCTGCGGCATCACGGCCACGGTGGCCGTCGAAGTATGGATGCGGCCCTGCGTCTCCGTTTCCGGTACACGCTGCACCCGGTGGACACCGCTCTCGTACTTGAGGCGGTTGTAGGCGCCCCGGCCATTGACCGCAAAGACGGCTTCTTTGGTTCCGCCGAGCTCCGTCTCGTTGAGGTTCAGCAGCTCCATCTCCCAGCCCCGGCTCTGGACGTACATGGTGTACATCCGCACGAGGCTGTGGGCGAACAGCGCAGCTTCCTCGCCGCCGGCACCGGCGCGTATCTCCATGATGACGCTTTTCTCGTCGTTTACGTCCTTCGGCAGCAGCAAAATTTTGAGATTATTTTCCAGCTCTGCCACATCCTGACTTTTTTCGCTCAGTTCCTGCTGTACCATAGCCTTAAAGTCCGCGTCGAGGGGCTCGTCCCCTTCCAGCAGGGCTTTTGCCTGTGCCAGGTGGTCCTGCGCAGTGGTGAGAGCGTGGTAAGCGTCCACCACCGGCTGTGCTTCATGGTACTCCTGCATCAGGCGGCGGAACTGCGCCGGGTCGGCGGCAGTTTCGGGCTGATTGAGACGGATAGAAAGTTCTTCGAACCGGCGGCAGACGGCCTCCATTTGGGAAGTCAGATTCGGCATATCAGGCAGTTCTCCTTACAAAACAGTTTCTGAATGTGCTGTGCCGCCGGGCTATTCCTGGCCCGGTTTGATGACCTTTTTGATGTTCTTCTCGATCTTCGCCCGGGGCAGCATGACCTCGCGGCCACAGCCCGTGCAGCGGATCTTGAAATCCATGCCCACCCGCAGCACCTCGAAGCTTGCTGCTCCGCAAGGGTGCTGTTTGCGGGTGAGGATGGTATCGCCGACCGCAATATCCATATTGAATCCCTCCTGTCTGCACATTTATAGTACAGGCCGTGTGTCCCAAAGAGGAACACACAACTATAGTATAATCCAAACTCGTATAAAATGCAAATGCAGCTGCATATGGTTTTATAGCTGCAATGCTACCCAAAAATCAGAGAAAGAGGAATGAAAGATGATGCAAGCGTTTCGTACCGAAAACAACTACCGCAATGCTTCCCGCCTGAGCGCCGCCGAACTGCGGGCCGCGATGGCCAGCCGCGAGATCTTGCAGAGCACGGCGCTGGCCTTCGACACCCAGCGTCAGCTCCGGTTCGAGCTGGGCGGCTGCCGGGCTGTAATGCCCTTCGGGCAGTGCGCCGACGGAGCCGACACCGGCAGCGTACGGGACATCGCCGTACTGACGCGGGTAGGCCGACCCACCTGCTTTGTCATCGAGGGCATCGACACTGACGAAAACGGACAGCCTGTCTACCGCCTCTCCCGCGCTGAAGCACAGCGGATGTGCAAGGCCGAATACCTCGACCAGCTCCAGCCCGGCGACATCCTGCCCTGCATCGTGACCCACATCGAGCCCTTCGGCGCGTTCTGTGACGTCGGCTGCGGCATCAGCGCCCTTCTGCCCATCGACTGTATGTCGGTGAGCCGTATCTCCTCCCCTGCCGACCGGGTCAGCGTGGGGCAGCAGATACTCTGCGCCATCAAGAGCCGGGACGCACAGGGACGGTTCGTGCTGACCATCCGGGAGCTGCTGGGTACCTGGGCCGAGAATGCTGCCGCCTTTACGGTGGGCGAAACGGTGGTGGGCATCGTGCGGAGCGTGGAAGAGTACGGCACCTTCATCGAGATCGCGCCCAACCTCGCGGGCCTCGCCGAGAGCTGCCCCGACCTGCGGCCCGGGCAGGCTGTGAGCGTCTACATCAAGAACATCCTGCCCGAGAAGATGAAGATAAAGCTCGTCATCGTCAACCACGCCCTCAGCCAGAGCCACCGCTTCGAGCTGCGGTACTTCATCACCGAGGGCCACCTCGATCACTGGCTCTACTCCACCCCCGAAAGCCACAAGCGCATCGAGACGGATTTTTCGGTCATGGCTTGCAATCCGGCGTGAAACCCTTTATACTATAGTTAATACTATAGAACACGGGAGATGGGAGTAACAATGGCCGCCAACGATGCTTTTACCGCCGGTGTGCGTCCCGGTGGGCTGACCAACAGCACCGAGATACGATTGCTGCTGTGTTATCTTGTCAAGAACGCCGGGCCTATCACACGGACGGAGATCGAAAACGCCCTGATGGAAGAGGCACTGGTGAATTATTTTGAGATCGGCTCCTGCCTGGACGACATCGCCAGGCAGCAGCTCGTGACGGTGGACGGCGACCGGTACACCATCACCGACAAGGGCCGGAAAGTGGCGCAGGAGCTGGCCTACGACCTGCCCCGCAGTGTGCGGGAAAAGGCGGTCGCCGCCGTGCTGCGCAGCCAGACCTGGGCGCGCAAGGAAGCCGAGTACAGCGCCCGCATCAGCGAAAAGGCCGACGGCCATTGCTCCGTGCGCTGTCAGGTGAAGGCTCTGGACAGCGAGCTGTTCTGTTTGGACATCGGCACACCCGACCGGCTGAGCGCTGAGATGGTAAAAAAGCAGTTCATTTTGAAGGGCAATGAAATTTACCAGATGCTCATTACCAAATTGACCGAAGAAGAGAAATAGCATAAAAGCCCGCTGCACATTGGTTTCGTGCAGCGGGCTTTTTGTTAGATCAAGATACAGATGAGTCCGGTACAGCCCTCG
Organism: Faecalibacterium sp. Marseille-P9590; assembly: GCF_017377665.1. Lineage (NCBI taxonomy): Bacteria > Bacillati > Bacillota > Clostridia > Eubacteriales > Oscillospiraceae > Faecalibacterium > Faecalibacterium sp. Marseille-P9590. The sequence goes on along the minus strand of NZ_JAFREF010000010.1, from coordinate 3,019 downwards.
TTGATGACCCGTTCCAGCGTCTCCTGCAAACGGCCCCGGGCCTCCTGCGGCATATGGAGCAGCTTGTTCTGCAGGCCGTCGTTGACCAGCTCGTGGAGGCTCTTGCCGAAGATGTTCGACTCCCACAGGCGGACGGGGTCGTCCTCGAAATCCTTCAAAAGGCTCTGCACGAGGTCTTCGCTCTGCTTTTCCGTCCCGACGATGGGACTCAGCTCGGTGTGGATGACAGCTTTCATCATGTGGATAGACGGCGCGCTGGCCTCGAGACGGACGCCGTACCGCCCGCCCTGCCGGACAATCTCGGGCTGTTCCAGCGAAAGCTCATCGATGGACGGCATCACGATGCCGTAGCCGGTAGCCTCCACCTGCTCCATCGCACTGCGTATCTTCTCGTAGGCACGCTTGGCTTTGGCCAGCTCGATGATGCAGGGCATCAACCCGGCTTCGTCGCCGATTTCGAGGCCCGTCTGCTCGCTGAGCACCTTATAAAACACCTCGGGCTTGAGCAGCACCGTGATGCGGACCACGCCGTCGGCGAGGTTCATCCCACTGAGGGCGGCGTTTTCCACGGCCTCGCAGTCCAACGCCGCCCGGCCGGAGTCGGAGACGTCCTTCATCCGGGAAATTTTCTCGGAGAGCTGCATAGCCGCTGTGTATACTTCGGTCTGGAGCCAGTGGCCTTTGTCCAACATCGTCACCCAGCGGGGCAGGGCGAAATCCAGCTCCCTCACCGGGAACTCGTAGAGCACTTTTTGCAAAATCTCGCCCAGCTGCGTCTCGTCGAGGTCGAGGCAGCTCACAGCCAGAACGGTCCGGCCATAGCTCTCTTCCATTTCCGCCGCCATCGCTCTTGTCTCGGGGGCATCGGGGTGGGTGCTGTTGAGCAGGATGACGAAGGGCTTGCCCAGCGCTTCCAGCTCGTCGATGACCCGCTTTTCTGCCGGGATGTAGTTTTCGCGGGGTATCTCGCTGATGGTTCCGTCGGTGGTGACGACGATGCCGATGGTGGAGTGGTCTCGGATGACCTTGCGGGTGCCGGTCTCGGCGGCGAGGTCGAAGGGGATCTCCTCGTCGAACCAGGGACTTTTGACCATTCGGGGCTTGTCATTCTCCTCGTGGCCCATGGCTCCCTCCACCATGTAGCCCACGCAGTCGATGAGCCGGATGCTGCACTCTCCCCCGCCCTCCAGCGCCAGCGGCACCGCCGACTCCGGGATGAACTTGGGCTCGGTGGTCATGATGGTGCGCCCCGCTGCCGACTGGGGCAGCTCATCGCGGGCGCGGAGCTTCGCGTCCTCCGGGCCGATGGCTGGCAGCACCAGCTTTTCCATAAACTGCTTGATGAGGGTGCTCTTGCCCGTGCGCACCGGCCCCACCACGCCAATGAGGATGTCGCCGCCGGTGCGGGCTCCTATCTCGCGGCAGACTGCCGCCTGCTCGATTCGTTCCTGCTTTGCCAAAATGCTCTCCCCTCTCTTCCCATTTGAAAGCCATCTGGAAGAAATTTATGCGACGGCGGGAGGAATTAGTACGATGCAAAGCAGCGCATCACCGTCAAAATCATACTTTCTTCAAAAAAATCCAAAAAAATTGCAAAAATCTGTTGACAAGACTGCCTCATCCGAGTATAATATCTCATGTCGCCGGTGCTTTGGTAGGGAGGCAACGGATGATGACCGGGTGTAGCGCAGTTTTGGTAGCGCGCTTGAATGGGGTTCAAGAGGCCGTGAGTTCGATTCTCGCCACTCGGACCAAACAAAAATAATCCGAACTTGTTTCCGATAGGAGATGGGTTCGGATTATTTGTTTTCTTCGGAAAACTCAATATGGGTGTCCGTGGAAGATGAAATCCGAAATCATAGATTGACCGACATAAGCCACAACATGATTTCAGGAGGACACGAGTATGAAGTACGATGCAAGAGCTTGCAAATTCAACATGGACACCGGCTGCGTGGAGCTGCTGCTCCGGGATGGAAGAAAAATTTCCATCAATTGCACCGGAGTCGAGGATGCGTTGGATGTGACCATAGCGCAGAGGGCAGAATTGGACTACCTCATCTACAATGACCCACTGGCGTATGCAGATTTGATTCTGAATGGTGACCCGGAGAAATATCTGAAACAAATTTTGTGAAATGAATATTCTGCGATTTTACTGAAGAATTGACAATGTAGCGAAAACTAGATATCATAGCAACAGGCTTTATTTTGTTTCAGAAGAGGTATTAGCATATGGAAGCGTATGAATTAGATAAAATAAAAGTTTTGGCAACTTCTTTCCGTGGTGCAATTGAGATAGCAAAAGATGCTGGTGAATTTGATAATGACTTTGCATTTCCTCGATTTCCCAAAGGATGCTGTGGAGATACAAGCGATCTTTTAGCTGAGTATTTGGCACAGCATGATATTTACACATATTATGTCTGTGGTCAAAAAGGTACCCAATCACACGCATGGCTGGTTCTTGTAAACACTGTAACAGTGACAACTGATAATTCAGATGCTGACAGAAAGTATAAAAGTCTGATAAGTGTTTATAATGAAGATAATGATGTAATGCTACTGCGAAAATACTATAACTTAAAAGATTCTATTATTATTGACATAACCGGAGATCAGTTCACAAATCAAAAATGTTTTTTGTATTATAACATTCCTGTTTATGTTGGTTTTTTAGATGACTTTCATAAACTTTTTAGGGTGGATCAATGCTCTATCCATGAACCTGCTAGATTGTGGGATGCTCGCTGCAAAAGTCTGTATCGAGCAATAACTAAATATATAAAGTGATTTGCAGTATGAAACGAAGTTTTTTTCAATTAAGGTATAAAACAAAAACAGGGTGCGCCCACCCGGACGCACCCTGCCAAAAGCCACAGACAAGAATGATATGTACAGCAGGGAGTTCCCCAGAGCAGAGTTCCCATAAAACAGTATTTGCAAAAGTTCCCTAAATGGGGAAGATTTGGCGTGACTTCGGTCACGCCTTTTCTTTTGCTTCCAGTTCATCCAGAGG